>DAIMZB010000032.1:0-14721 GCA_036734185.1 Thiobacillaceae bacterium
GCCTTCCGGTATCGGCGCGGGCGGCGGCGGGGGGGGCGGCGCGGGCTGCTCCACTGCCGCAGCAGCCGGGCGTTGCTCCTCGCCGCTGGTCAGCCACCAATACAAACCCACGGGAATGGCGATCGCCATCGCCACCGCCCCAATGGCGCCCAGAACCCAGGGTGACTTCCAGAATTCCTGGCTCGGGGTAAAGGGCACGCTTTCCGGCTCCTGCACCTTGGCCACATCGGCGATGATCATCTGGCCCAGCAGTTCATCCGCGTCCAGTCCCAGCAGCCTGGCGTAATTGCGCACGAAGCCGCGCGCGAACACCGGCTGCCCGAGCCGGGAAAAATCATCCGCCTCGATCGCTTCGATCTGCCGCGTCATCAGGCGCAGCCGGCCGCTCACGTCCTGGATACTCCAGCCTTTTTCCTCACGGGCGGCGCGCAGGATTGCACCGATTCCGACTCCCTCTTCACTCATTCGTATTGTCCTCGCAGCAGCAATTGCGTCTCGGGCGCATTGGGGAAATTACGGCGCAGCTGCTGGTTGTAGACGGCCTCCTGGGCCTTGTCTCCCCGCTTGCGTTCGATTCTCAAGGCCAGCCACAAAGCCTCCGACGTGGGCGGAGAGATTTCCTGGTGGCGCGCCAGCAGGCGCTGGGCCTCGTTCAGGTTGCCGCTCCTGAAATTCAGGCCGGCCAGCTTGATGACGGGCAGCGGCGCATTCGGAGCCAGCTTGAGCGCCTTGTTGTAATAGGACTCCGCCTGTTTGAGTTCGCCCTTCCGCTCGCTGCACAGGCCGGCGTTGGTCAGGGCCAGCTCGGGCTTGTCGTATAGGGGATTGCGCAGGGCTTCGGTGAACTGGGCAAGGCCCTCATCCTGGCGGCCGCGGGTGCACAGAAACCAGCCGTAGCTGTTGTGCGCATCCGAATCCGCGCGGTCAATATCCAGGGCCTTGCGGAAATTTTCCTCTGCGAGCTTGTCTTCCTCCAGCTCCATGTAAATCAGGCCCAACAGGTGGTAGGCCGGGCCATAGCGGTTCTCGGCCGCTATCGCCTTGCGCGCTTCGTCCAGCGCCACCTTCATCTGCCCGAGCCTGGAGTAAGCGAAGCCCAGTTCGGTGAACACCTTGGCGCGGGCGCGCGCTTCGGTTTCGACCACGGGCGCGCTCATCGTGGAGTTTGAGAAGCTGCCAGCGCCCATGTCCGCGCAGCCAGCCACAACCGCCAGTGCCAACAGCCACACTGCCTTTTTCATGCCGCGTCCCTCTCCATGCGTTTGATTACGCGCCCCGTCCTGTCAGCCACCTGGCCGGCCAGCTGGCCGCAGGCCGCGTCAATGTCATCGCCGCGCGTCTTGCGCGTGGTCACCACATAGCCGGCCTGCTGCAGGATTTCACGGAAGGCGCGCTGCGCATCCGTCCGGCTTTTGTCGTAGCCCGAATCCGGAAACGGATTAAAGGGTATCAGGTTGAACTTGCAGGGCGTGTCTTTCACCAACGCGGCCAGCTGCCGCGCGTGCTCAGGGGTGTCGTTCACGCCCGCGAGCATCACGTACTCGAAGGTGATGAAATCGCGCGGCGCATGGTCCAGGTAGCGGCGGCATGCGGCCAGCAATTCCTCCAGCGGGTACTTCCTGTTGATCGGCACGATCTGGTTGCGCAGTTCGTCGTTGGGCGCGTGCAGGGAAACAGCAAGCGCCACCGGGCAGCGTTCGGCCAGGCGGTCCATGGCCGGGACGATGCCGGATGTGGACACCGTCACGCGGCGGCGCGAGAGCCCGTAGGCGTGATCGTCCAGCATGATGTCGAGCGCAGTCACCACATTCTCGAAATTGGCCAGCGGCTCGCCCATGCCCATCATCACCACGTTGGTGACCGGGCGTTCGCCCCAGCCGGCTTTCCTCAGTTCGCGCACCGCGTGCCACAACTGGCCGATGATCTCGGCCACCGTGAGGTTGCGGTTGAAGCCCTGGCGGCCGGTGGAGCAGAAGGTGCACTCCAGGGCGCAGCCGACCTGCGACGAAATGCACAATGTGCCGCGGTAACGCGATACATCATCGGAACTCGGCGTTCCGCGGTAACGCGGACTGTCCTCATCATCGCTGTCGCCGCAGCCGGGCGTGCCTTCTGGAATGAAAACGGTTTCGATGCCGTTTCCGACACCGACGTCAAACAGCCACTTGCGCGTGCCATCGGCCGAGGTCTTGTCAGCCAGCACCGCCGGTGCACGAACCTCCGCGTGCTGTATCAGCTTCTCGCGCAGGCTCTTGGCCAGATCCGTCATTTGCGCGAAATCGCCCTCCCCCCGCTGGTGTATCCAGTGGAACACCTGCCTGGCGCGAAACGGCTTTTCGCCCTGGCTGGTCAGCCAGTCGGTCAGTTGAGGGAGGTTGAAATCGAGCAGGTTTTGCAATTAACGGGGGCAGAGTTCGGTTGCTGCAAAGAAATAGGCAATCTCGACGGCCGCGGTTTCCGGGGCGTCTGAGCCGTGCACGGCATTGGCATCAACGCTTTGGGCGAAGTCGGCGCGGATGGTTCCCGGCGCGGCCTTCTTGGGATCGGTGGCGCCCATCAGCTCGCGGTTCTTGGCAATGGCGCTCTCGCCTTCCAGCACCTGGATCATCACCGGTCCGGAGATCATGAATTCGACCAGGTCCTTGAAGAAGGGACGCTCCTTGTGCACGGCATAGAAGCCTTCGGCTTCGCGGCGCGACAGGTGCTTCATCTTGGCCGCAACGACCTTGAGGCCGTTGGTTTCGAAGCGGGAGTAGATCTTGCCAATGACGTTCTTGCCCACGGCATCGGGTTTGATAATGGAAAGGGTGCGTTCAATCGCCATGCTTTGCTCCAGTCGGGTTCAAAAAGTTGGGTTAAAAACAGAAGAAAAAGTCTTGAAAATTAGCCCGTTAGTATAACCTGTTCAGGCCTTGTCTGTCTTGGCCCGAGGCGCGATAAACTTTCATGATGTCAACTTTTCTGCCAGGTCAAACGCCATGAAATCGCGCTTGTCCGCCATTGCACTCATGCTGGTGCTGGTCTCCGCCTGCACCGGCGTACCCAAGGGGCTCGAACCTGTGCAGGGCTTTCAGCTCGACCGGTATCTCGGGCAGTGGCACGAGATCGCCCGCCTCGACCACAGCTTCGAACGCGGCCTGACGGCGGTCAGCGCGACCTACAGCCTGCGCGAGGATGGCGGCATCAGCGTCATCAACCGCGGCTACGATCCCGGGCGCGGTCAATGGCGCGAAGCCAGCGGCCGCGCCTATTTTCTCGGCAGCCCTCAAACCGCCAGCCTCAAGGTCTCCTTTTTCGGGCCTTTTTATGGCGGCTATCACATCATCGCGCTGGACCGGGAAAACTACCGCTACGCCATGATCAGCGGGCCATCGCGGGACTACTTGTGGATCCTGGCGCGCGACCCGCATCTGCCCCAAGCCACGCTGGAAACCCTTGTGGCACAAGCAAAGCAGTCCGGTTTTGCAACCGATGCGCTGATTTACGCATCACAGGCCCAGGATCCGCCCGGCAAGGCCGGAAAATAACGCTAGGAGATTTTGTCAAAGGCGTGTAGTGTGCATCTCATCTGTAGGATTCAAGTACTAAATGCGGCACCTGTTTGACGAGTTTTTCCTTGATTTCGATAGATCCGGGCATGTGCCCACCGAGCCGGAAAACGGCTCGAATCCAAATCTTTAATTTAAGGAAAACTTGAAATGCAAACCGGCATCGTTAAATGGTTCAATGACACCAAAGGCTACGGCTTCATCACCCCGGACGGCGGCGGCGAAGACCTCTTCGCGCACTTCTCCGAGATCAAAGCCAGCGGCTTCAAGACTCTGAAGGAAAACCAGCGCGTTACCTTTGAAGTGACTACTGGCCCCAAAGGCAAACAGGCTGCCAACATCCAGCCCGCCTAAGGCCGCGCCAGCCAAGGCTGGCTGCCTCAAGCAAGAAACCCCGGCCAGCCGGGGTTTTTTTACGCCCGCCGCGGCGACCCGGCCGCGGCAACAAACCCTTCACATGGCATTGTTATACTTCGCTGCATGAGCATGGAACCGCCCATCAACTCGATGCAGGAAAGCATCGCCCGTCAGCGCGAAGCCTTGAAGGAGCTGTTGCGCGACCCCCTGGCGCAGGTTGCCGAGGCCTGCAGCCATGTGTGGGGCGAACGCAGGACGCTGGACGACCTGCTGAGCGTGGCCCTGTCGCGCCTGCCCATGTGCAAGTACATGTACGCGCTCGACACCAGCGGCGTGCAGATCAGCGACAACATCAGCCGCGAAGGCCTGATCGAGAAGGACTACGGACGCGACCGCTCTGACCGCCCCTACATGAACGAGCGCGTGCCGAGCGAGGGCTTCATGCTCTCGCAGGCCTACATCAGCCTGCGCGCGCGGCGCCCGTCGCTCACCGCGATCCAGATCGTGCGCGACGACAAGGGCCGCGTTCTGGGTTTCATCGGCGCCGATTTCGACCTGCGCAACCTGCCCCTGACCGGCCAGCTGTATGAGGAGCCCACCCACTGGCGGCAGATCAGGGGCGACCCGGCCATCCGCGGCACCGTGTTCCACCAGACCCGCAGCAACAGCATGATGGACAACAGCATCGACACCGTGCTGGGCGTGCTGGAAGAACTCATGGTCGACCACGGCGTGTTTCATGCCATTCTGCACTTTTCCAGCAGCCGGGCGGTCATCTGGCTGTTCGAGGACCCCTACCGCTACCGTCTGCTCGACATCGACGCACTGACCGACCCGGACACCTGCCTGATCTATCCGCACCAGCCTTACCCGAAAAACGCCGTGGTGCCCAAGAACAAGATACGCCCCATCCTGGACAGCCTGCGCGATCTGCGTTTTATGGACGAAATGTTCTACCTGCGCAGCGGCACCCTCAACATCTTCAATGGCGTGGTGGGCCTCACCTTCTCCTGCGACGGCTCCCACTACCTGCCGTGGGACGAATTCCTCGGCAAGGGCCGCGATTTCTGGGCCAGCGGCAACATTGAAGGCCTGGCCGGCCCGATTTGACCGCATCCCAGCGGGTGCCGCTTACATGTCGCTCAGCGCCTTCACGTGCGCGGCCGCGCTGCGGCCCAGGGCATGCAGCTCATAGCCGCCCTCCAAACTTGAAACTACGCGATTGCCGGCATGGGCGGCCGCGATTTTCTTGATCTCCCGGGTGATCCAGTCGTAATCCGCCTCCACCAGCTTGATGCTGGCCATGTCGTCCTCACGGTGCGCGTCGAAACCGGCGCTGACAAAGATCATCTGCGGCTTGAAGGCGTTTAGCGCGGGCAGAAATTTTTCCGAGACGGCTGCACGGAAACCGGCGCCGTCGGTATAGGCCGGCAGCGGCGCGGGAATGATGTGGCTGCTCACGGTATCGGCCCCGCTGTGCGGATAGAAGGGGTGCTGGAAACTGGAGCACAGCATGACGCGCGGGTCATCCCTGAAAATGTCCTCGGTACCGTTGCCATGATGCACGTCGAAGTCGACAACGGCGACGCGTTCCAGCCCGTGGTGCTCGAGTGCATGCGCGACGCCCACGGCGACGTTGTTGAACAGGCAGAAGCCCATGGACTGGCTGCGCGTGGCGTGGTGGCCGGGCGGGCGCACGTTGCAAAAAGCGTTTTCCGCCATGCCCTGCAACACCAGCTCGGCAGCCAGCACCACGGCGCCCGCCGCGCGCAGGGCAGCCTCGAAACTGTGCGGGTTCATCCAGGTGTCCGGGTCGAGCATGGCCAGACCTTCGGCGGGCGCGGCGGCTTCGATGGCGTCGATGTAGGCCTCGCTGTGCACCCTCGACAGCTGCTCCCGAGTGGCGCGCGGCGCGTCATGGTGCTGCAGGAAGGGGAAGATGCCGGACGCGATGAGCTGGTCCTCGATGGCCTTGATGCGTGCCGGCGACTCGGGATGACTGTTGCCCATGTTGTGCAACAGGCAGGCGGGGTGGCTGATGTAAGCGGTTTGCATCGGGAAGCGGCACTTGGGACAGTGGGACAAGGCTAACTTAAAAATGGGAAACAAGGCTAGGCACGGCATGCCAGAGCCATCCCCGCCTGCTGTCTATCATTAAAGCTGCAATCAGAATAATGTTAATGTCGGAACCGCCCAACAAGAACATCTCCGCGCAATGAACACGCATTACCTCAGCCCGCTCTTCTCGCCCCGCTCGGTCGCAGTCATCGGCGCAAGCGACCGTCCGCAATCCGTGGGCGGCGTCATCTTCAAGAACATGCTGGAAAGCGGCTATCAGGGCAAGCTCTTCGCGATCAACCCCGGCCATGCCTCGATCCAGGGCCAGCGCGCCTACCCCGACATCGAGTCGACCGGCGAACAGATCGATCTGGCGGTGATCGCAACCCGCGCGCACACGGTGCCGGAAATCATCGAAGCCTGCGGCCGGCACGGGGTAAAGGCAGCCGTGGTGCTGTCGGCCGGCTTTGGCGAAGGCGGCCCGGAAGGCCGCGCACTCGAAAACCGGATGCTGGAGATCGCGCGGCGCCATGGCATCAGACTGGTGGGGCCGAATTGCCTCGGAGTGATGCGCCCCGCCATCGGGCTCAATGCCACTTTCAGCAACGGCGGCGCGAAACCCGGCAACCTCGCGCTGGTGTCGCAGTCGGGCGCCTTGTGCACGGCCATCCTGGATTGGGCGCGGCCCAACGATGTAGGATTTTCCAGCATCGTCTCAATGGGCACCTCGGCGGATGTCGATTTCGGGGAAATGCTCGATTATCTGGTGTCGGACCCGCAAACCGAGAGCATTCTCTTGTACATCGAGGGCATCCGCCAGGCGCGCCGCTTCATGAGCGCGCTGCGCGCGGCGGCGCGCACCAAACCGGTGATCCTGGTGAAGGTGGGCCGCCACGAGGCGGGCTCGAAAGCGGCCCTCTCGCACACCGGCGCGCTGGTGGGCGCGGACGACGTGTTCGACGCCGCCATCCGCCGCGCCGGCGCGGTGCGGGTGTCCAGCGTGGTGCAGCTGTTCGCCGCGGCCAAGGCGCTGTCCACGCGCTTTCGCCCCACCGGCAACCACCTCGCCATCGTCACCAACGGCGGCGGCCCGGCGGTAATGGCCAGCGACCGCGCTGCCGACCTCGGCCTCGCACTTGCCCCGCTCACCGAAGACACCCTGCGCAAGCTGGATGAAGCGCTGCCGCCGACCTGGTCGCACGGAAACCCCGTGGACATCATCGGCGACGCCAATGCCGAGCGCTACCGCAATGCAGTGACGGCATGCATGCAGGATCCCAATGTCGACGAGGTGATGGTGATCCTGACACCGCAGGCGATGACCAACCCGCTGGAAGTGGCCGAGGCGGTGATTGAAACCGCCGGCCAGTTCAACAAGCCGCTGCTCACCTGCTGGATGGGCGAGATCCAGGTCGCTTCCAGCCGCGCCGCCTTCGCCCAGACCCGCATTCCCAGCTTCCGCACACCGGAGCCGGCGGTGGAAGTGTTCTCCTATATCTCCGCCTACTATCAGAACCAGCAACTGCTGATGCAGGCGCCGGGGCCACTGTCGCCGCATTCCGAGCCGGACGTCGAAGGCGCGCGGCTGTTGATCGAAAATGCGCTGTCCGAGCACCGCAAGGTGCTGAGCGAAATGGAATCGAAGGCGGTGCTGGCGGCGTTCCGCATCCCCATCGCGCGCTCGATGGTGGCGCGCTCGCCCAACGAGGCGCTGCTGCTGGCGGAAGAGCTGGGCCTGCCGGTGGCGATGAAGATCAACTCGCCCGACATCACGCACAAGTCGGATGCCGGCGGCATCCGACTTAACCTGGGCAACGCACAGGCTGTTCGCGCCGGCTATCGCGAGATCATCGAAGCCGTGCAGGCCAGCCGCCCCAACGCGCGCATCGACGGCGTTGTGGTCGAGCCGATGATCAGCAAGCCCAACGGGCGCGAACTGATGGTGGGCGTGACCAGCGACCCGGTGTTCGGCCCGGTGATCACCTTCGGCGCAGGCGGTGTCATGGTCGAAGTGCTGGGCGACCGCTCGGTGGCGCTGCCGCCGCTGAACAGCTATCTGGTACGCAACATGATCCAGGGCACGCATGTCGCGCGCCTCTTGAGGCAGTTCCGCCACATGCCGCCGGTGCAGATGGCCGCGCTGGAGAATGTGCTGCTGCGGGTGTCGGAAATGGTCTGCGAGCTGCCGCACATCCGCGAGATGGACATCAACCCCCTGATCGTCGATGAAAACGGCGCCATCGCCGTCGACGCGCGCATCGAAGTGGCCTACCCGCCGACCGGCGCCGAGCGCTATGCGCACATGGCCATCCACCCCTACCCCACGCACCTGGAAAGCCGTGTCCAGCTGCCCGAGGGTATCGACCTCGTCATCCGCCCGATCCGGCCTGAAGACGCCGAGATCGAGCAGGCCTTCGTGCGCGGGCTATCCAGCGAGTCGAAATATTTTCGCTTCGTCAGCGCGCTGCAGGAACTCAGCCCCTCGATGCTGGCGCGCTTCACCCAGATCGACTACGACCGTGAAATGGCCCTCATCGCCGTGGTCGAGGAAGACGGCCGGGAAACTGAAATCGGCGTCGCGCGCTACGTCATCAATCCGGACGGGGAATCCTGCGAGTTCGCGCTGGTGGTCGCCGACGCCTGGCAGCACAAGGGCATCGGCCATCGCATGATGAACGCGCTCATGGACATCGCCCGCGACAAGGGCCTGAAAACCATGGAAGGCGAAGTGCTCGGCAGCAATCGGAACATGCTGGGCCTGGTGGCCAGCCTGGGCTTTGCAGTAAGCGAGGCCGATGAGCCGACCATTCGCAAAGTGGCCAGGCATTTTTGAACATGAAAAACACGGTCGGGCAGGGCATACCCGGAAAATATCATTGGACAGTGGGAACCCACCCACACAGGGCAAACGCCCCAGGAGGATACATGAAGAATCTGTTCATCTCTGCAATGCTGCTTTGTGCCGCCGGGGCAGTACGGGCGGATGGCATAGAAACCACCCCGGCCGCAAAGGGAACAGCGACGGAAACTTCCGCGCCCGCAGCGCAGCGGCCGCACCCCAAGGCGGTCAGACCCAAACACGCCAGCATGCCCCCGGGAGACCTGCGCCACTGCCTGGACCTGAACGGCAACGAAGCCATCATCCGCTGCGCGGAAAAACCGGCGAAGAAACCCTGACGCCGGAGGGCGGTCAAACGAGGCTTGCTACCTGTCCGCAGTTTTGGGAGGTTCGATGCTGCCGGACTTTGCCAGGGCCTTGCCCGGCTGCCGCTTCGCGGTGCGCTTGGGCGGCTGGTCCGCGGTGGCGCCACGGGTTCGGCCCTGCAGGCCGTCCTGCTGCAGGGACCGGGCAGGCTCGACCGCTACGCGGCTGATTTCGGCTTCGGCCTCCAGCCAGTCATCGACATCGTGCCCGTCGCAGCAACCGTGCTCAAGGTAACGATAGTAGGCGGCCTCGCGGATCCTGCTCTCACGTTGCTGCTGGGTATCGGCGCCTTGCCGGCTCAGGCCGGCCTGGCCAGATTTGGTACGGGGCTGTCTGGTCATGGTTTGATCCTCCGGATTCACGGTTGCGGGGCAGGTGCTGCCCATTGGGCAAAAAACCTTGTTTAGGTATAGCAAATGCACGCGGCGAACAAATAAAAATTGCAGCTCTGTGCTACGCTGAACACAACCTGACATGGCTCGCTTTTTTCGAAACCGCACATTCACAGGAGAACTCATGGCTGTATCGATGTACCAAATTTCAGTCCCGGTGTTCGTTCGCATGCTGGGCAACCTCGCTGCCATCCTGGAAAAAGCAGCGGCACACTGCGAAGAAAGAAAAATCGACCCGGCTGCACTGATCAGCTTTCGCTTCTACCCCGACATGTTCCCGTTTTCCAAACAGGTGCAGATTGCAACTGACGCCGCCAAGAACGGCTGCGCCTACCTGGCCGGCGTAGAACCGCCCAAGTCGGAGAACCCCGAACAGACCTTCGCCGAATTGATCGCACGTGTCCAGAAAACCATCGATTTCGTGAACGGATTCAAGCCTGATCAGATCGACGGCAGCGAAGAGCGTGAAGTCAGCATCAAGCGCGGCGATACCACGTTGAAGTACAAGGGGCAGGAATATCTCCTGAACCGGGTGCTGCCAAACTTCTTTTTCCACATCACCACCGCCTACGACATGCTGCGCCACAACGGCGTGGAGCTTGGCAAGAAGGACTACCTCGGAAACAAATAGCCCAGGACAATATCAAACAGGCAAAAACATGCTGCACGATCGGATCGGCCTGACAGGCTGACGATACGGCCAACTTGAGGACACAAACTTGGCAAGCGCAAAACCTCCCCTGCTCTGGTACGTCACCGATCCCATGTGCTCGTGGTGCTGGGGCTTCACGCCAGTGATCGAGGCGGTTCAGGAAGAATACGGGTCACGCCTTACGACCGAGCTGATGCTTGGCGGCCTGCATCCGAACGCCACGGAGCCCCTCACGGATGTCGAGCGCCACGACCTTTTGCATGACTGGCGGCAGGTGCATGAGCGCACCGAGCAGCCTTTCGACTTCGAACATGCCATGCCTCCGGGGTTTTTCTGCGACTCGGAACCGCCCAGTCGCGCAGTCATGGCGGCGATGAGCGTAAACGAGGACAAGGGGTTCGCCATGATGAAGGCGATCCAGTTCGCTTTTTATGCCGGCGCGCTCGATGTGACGAATGCTGAAATTCTGGCTGAAATCGCAGTCGGGCTGGGCCTCAACCGCAGCAAATTCCTGAAGGCCTTCGAATCGGATGAAGTACGCAGCAAGACCCAGGCCCAGTTCATCAAGACCCGGCAAATGGGCGTGCGTGGCCTGCCGGCGCTGGTCCTGCAGCACGGGGATAATCTGCACCACATTTGCAGCAGCTGGCAGCCGCTTGCAAAAATCCGCGCGGCGCTCGATGCCGAGCTGGATAATCTGAACTGACTGTCCGCCCCGCGTCCGGTGCCGCAAGACAGTACTGACCCTCCCCTGCTCTGGTATTTCGCCGATCCCATGTGTTCATGGTGCTGGGGCTTCACGCCTGTGATCGAAACGGTGCGCGAAGCTTACCGGCCGCACCTGAAAATCGCCCTTGTGCTGGGTGGCCTGCGCAGCGATGCCTTGCCGCAAACGCCGGCGCAGCGCGATGAGATCCTGCATCACTGGCACGAAGTGAACGAGCGCAGCGGACAGCCATTCCATTTTGAAAATGCCATGCCGCAAGGCTTCGTGTATGACACCGAGCCGCCCAGCCGCGCGGTAATCTCCGCGGGCAGTCTGGATGCGTCGCTGATTTTCCCCATGTACAAGGCAATCCAGGCTGCGTTCTACGCTGGAGGACGCGATGTCACCCAGGCAGAGACCCTAACCGAGATTGCCGCTGACCTGGGGCTGGAGCGCACCAGGTTTGTGCAGGCCTTCGAGTCCGAAACGGCGCGCGCCCATACCCAAGCGCATTTCCAGCAGGCAAGGCAACTGGGCGTGCGGGGCTTCCCAACCCTGATCCTGCAGCACAACGACAAGCTGCATCTCGTCACCCATGGCTGGCAACCGCTTGAGCGAATACGCGCGATCCTGGATGCGCAACTAGGCAATGGGGAGTAAATCAGCGAACCGCCTGGGCAACGACAGGCAGCGCTGGCAATCTAGATGATCCAGGGCTTGCTCAGGTTCCAGCCGATGCCCCGGCAGTAAACACATGCGGACTTGCCTTGCACGCCGGTGCCGCCGCAACTGCTGCAGACCTTCCAGTCGCTGTCGCGCGCAGCGTTGGCAAAGCGGCCGCTGCAGCGATGGCCGTTGGGGCTGCGCCCACAGCGCTTGTTGATCACTTCGGCGCTATAGGTAATGCCGCCGCAGGTCTTGCAGACGCCGAGAGGATGGGCTTTCTTGCCAACAGCCACAAGCTTGCCGGATGCAGCGGGCAGACTGCTCAATACCCTCTGGCCGCGGCTGGGCGCGGCTGGGCATTGGCATCCTTGTGGCGGAAATTGATGCGGCCCTTGGTCAGGTCGTAGGGCGACATTTCGAGGGTGACCTTGTCGCCGGCCAAAATGCGGATGCGGTGCTTGCGCATTTTTCCGGAAGCGTAGGCGATGATTTCGAAGCCGTTGTCGAGGGTGACACGGAAGCGCGTCTGCGGCAGCACTTCGTTGACCACCCCTTCCATTTCAATGAGTTCTTCCTTGGACATGTCTTGTTTCCTCGTGCTGGGCTGGGGCGACGGTGCGCCGCCTTGGCCGGGGTTGCGATAGATCGCAGTTGGGAGCTGCGGCGGGCGCGCCTTGTGGGCACGACATGAGAGCCGATGAGGAAAGCCGACAGAAGACCCGCGAGGGGCGTAAGCAAGACTGACCAAAAGAGCAATTCGTGGGCCCAGTATGAGGCTATGAGCCTGATTTGGCAAGGAAAACAGTTGGCGAACGCTCGCACCATGGCCCGCCAGGTTCTATGCTTGGGGTGACATGGATATTCTGGAAGCGCGATGAGCCACAAGCACGAGAACCTGCTGTATTCGATTTTTCACGGGCCGGTTAGCGGCAATGTGCACTGGCGCGAAGTGGAATCGATGCTCACGCACATGGGTGCCACGGTGGAGCCGCATCACGGCGCGAGTTTCCGCGTGGTGCTGAACGGCGTGGAGGGTTTCATCCATCGACCACACAACAACTCCACCTGCACCAAGGACGAGCTCAGGCACGTACGCGACTTTCTCGCTGCCGCCGGCGTAAGGAAATAAGCCACGGCCGAGGCCTGAAGCGGACATCTGCTGTCAGGCAAGCAAACGTCATCCTGCTACACGGAGCGCGTCAGGGGCTGTCCATCCACCGAACCTGCCGGCACCGGTCTCGGCGTCTTCTCCTGCTGTGGCGGATGGGGATTCCAATAGATGTCCCAGCCATATTGCTGGTCGATCGTGACTTCAGGGTGCGCCTTCATGTAGTCGTCCATGAAAGCCATGAAGTCGAACGCGTCATAGCCGCTGCGTGCCGGCGGCGCGGGCTTGTGGCGAAACGAAAGCACTCGACTTCCCCGAAGGACGGCTCAAAACTGATCTGCCGCCCATCCGTCCAGGTGGGTACAGGCTTCTGCCGTCGGTTTGCCGGTATTCTTGCCCAGCAAGGGCGCGTAGCACAGGAACTGGTTCCCCCTGGAATCAGAGAGGTTGCGCAGGGGCATTTCGCCCAGCTTCTCGAAACCGCCCGCATCGATCATGATGAACTGGTATTCGCTCCCCACGCTGACTTCAAGCTTGCCACCGTTTCCGATGCCATACTTCTCCCACCAGGTCTCGGGATCCGCGCCATCGTAATAGGGCAGGGCATCGCGCGGACTGTGCTGTTGATGCCAGGACACAATGGTGGGATCCTTCATTTTGCGGGCTTTGGCCGCATCCTTGGCGATGCTGCTGGCGGTTCTGAAATCGAGGGCAGCGCCCCCATCATCGATATGGACGTTTTGCATGATCTTCCCCTCAGGAAATTAGGCATGCAACCGCGGCGTTTCCGCCGCCCTGCATACACGTCCTTATAGACCGATATCCGGAGAATATCTCCCGGTGTTTGGGATGATATTTTTTATGCCTGCCATAAGCGGAGATTTTGAGATGAAAACGCGACTGCTTTCAGGGCTGCTTGTGCTCATGCTGGCTGTGGGCACCTGCCCCGCCCGCGCGGAGGATCCGAATACGGTCAGCGGCGACAAGGGCACGGACATGCTGGTGGATGCGGTGGTGATGCGGCCGCTGGGCCTCGCGGCCACCGCATTGGGCGCGGTGATTACAGTGGTGACATTGCCGTTTACCCTGCCTTCGGGCAGTGCCGGAGAGGCGGCGCATTCCATGATTGTCGAGCCGGCGGAATACACCTTCGAACGCCCGCTCGGCGATTTCAGCCATTGCGGCGAGGACAGGCACCCCTGCGGCGCATCCGGCCGCTAGCCGGTGCCGCCGCGCAGGTACCGGCGCTCAATCCGTCAGGCACTTGTTCATGTAGCTGTTCATGGCCGCACCGTGCAAATTCTTGTCCGCCGCCCTGGCGTCGCAGTATGGCTTGAGGTTGTCGGCCATGCATTTCTTCATGTAGCTGCTTTTCGCCGCGCCGGTCAGCTTCTTCTCCATTGCGGCCTCGCACTTGTCGCGTTCGCATTTGTGGATGAAGGTTTTTTCGGCGGCGCCGGACAGCTTCTTCTGAGCGGCAGTATTCATGCAGGCGTCATCCGCGGCAAATGCGGAAAGTGAGAGCGACAGCGCGCCGGCCAGGGCAAACAGAATTTTCATGCATTTCTCCATAGGTCGTCATTCGGGCAATCTGCGCAACTGCGCGGCCGCAGGCACCCCCACACGCTGGTAGTCGAGCGCCATGTAATGGCTGATCTGGGCCGGGCCGCTGGGCGCGACATCAATATAGGATGGAAACGCTTCCGGAGCCACACCTTTCCAGCCGGCATGGGTTTCGCACACATGGACGGGGATATTCCTGTCGCGCTTGAGGCTTTGCACCTGCTGGTGCAGGTCGGGATTGCGTGTCTTGTCCTTGTCCTGCAGGGCGAACATTTCCCGGCCGTGGCTGACCAGGGCCATCGGCACGCCGGGAAAGCGTTCCTCGATTTTCTCGGCCGCCTGCCTGACCCAGGGCAAGGCGACTTCAAGCGCCCGCGGGTCGGAGTCGACGATTTCAAACACCACGCCGGCAGGTCGGGCGGGGGCTTCAGCCAGTTCTCGGGCGGGATGTTGGCGCGGTAGTACT
>DAIMZB010000032.1:14731-15173 GCA_036734185.1 Thiobacillaceae bacterium
CCGCCATGAACAGGGGCAGCAAAAACAGGGCAGCGCGCAGAAGGATCATGGACGTCTCCAAATGTTTCCAGAGTCTATTCCACTGAGGCCGGGCAGAATGCGGCTTGTTCCCGTATATTTGCTGACATGGCCCACCCCTTCTCCACCCTCACCCCGGATATCGTGCTGGACGCGCTTGAAAGCGCGGGCCTGCGTTGCGACGGGCGCATGCTGGCGCTGAACAGCTTCGAAAACCGCGTCTACCAGGCGGGGCAGGAGGAAGGCGCGCCGGTGATCGTCAAATTCTACCGGCCCGAGCGCTGGAGCGATGACGCCATTCTGGAAGAGCATGCCTTTACCCAGGAGCTGGCAGAACGGGAAATTCCGGTGGTGCCCCCGCTGGTTTTGCAAGGTGCGACGCTGCACGCATTCGCCGGCTTTCGCTTTACGGCCTACCCCCGCC
>DAIMZB010000033.1:0-14850 GCA_036734185.1 Thiobacillaceae bacterium
CGTGCGACTCGACAGCGGACTGGATATGCGAAACGACGCGGCCGCTTCCACCCGGGTAATGGTGCGCGCGCGGCAGCACGACATCGGGCCAGGCCTCGCGCGCGGACTGGAAATCGATCAGCAGCGGCGCGATGGGATGGGTGTTCGGCGTCGAGGAAATTTCGATGCGGCCGGCTTCCATGAGTGCGCGGTAACGCGGGATCAGGCCGCTCACCACACGCGCCATGAGCGCCAGCAACGCCTTGCGATCGTCAAGATCGAAACCTTCACCCTTCGCCATCAGTCGCACCGGCAGCGGATCGCTGCGGCAGATGGTCTCCCCCACCCAGACCAGGTGATACCAGACCATGAGATCGGCGAGATACTGGCCGGAAAGGTAGTCGAGTCCCTTGCCGCCGAATTTTTCAGCCTGGTCGTACAGCTCGTGCAGGCGCTTGTAATAGGGATACGGGGCGATCATCTGCTCATGCCCGAGCCGGAAACCGCACTCGAGTATGAGGTTTCGTTCTTCTCGCGACAGGCCGTCATAATCCTCGCGCGCCAGCAGCCTCAGCAGCGGGTCGCGGTAGCTGCCGCTGGCGAACTGGTCGGCGTAGTCTTCGATCTGGTCTAGCAGCACCGGAACAAAATTGAACACGGCACGCGCGCGCGGCTCCGCCTCGATGTGCGCCGCCATGTCTGAATAGTCCTTGAGTGCGTGCAGGTAAGTCCAGGGCAGCCGGAATTCGCCGCTGCCGGAGTCGCGGTAGTCCGGCTGGTGCATGTGCCAGCACAGGATGAGGTGCAGGCGGCGCACGCTCATCTGACGTAGTGGATGTGCTGGCCCAGCATCTCGGGCGTGATCATGGTCACGCCGTTGGGCGAGACATAGAAGGACTTGGCGTCCTGCTCGCGGTCGAAGCCAACCTCGAGCCCTTCCGGAATGATGCAGCCCTTGTCGACCACGACTTTCTTCAGCCTGGCATGTCGTCCGATTGTCACATCGGGCAGCACGACCGCATCCTCGAGTGTGGCGAAGCTGTTTACCTTGACGTTCGAGAACAGCACGGAGTGGCGCACGCTTGCCCCCGAAATCACGCATCCGCCCGAGACCATGGAGTCGGTGGCCATGCCGCGGCGATCCTCGTCGTTGAACACGAACTTCGCCGGAGGCAGCTGCTCCTGGTGCGTCCAGATCGGCCAGTTCTTGTCATACAGATTGAGCGCCGGCGTCACGCCGGCAAGGTCGATGTTCGCCTCCCAGAAGGCATCGACGGTACCCACATCGCGCCAGTAGGGCTCGGCGCCCTGGCTCCCCACGCAGCTGTCGGAGAAACGGTGCGCAACCACGTGATAAAGCGGCACCAGGTAAGGAATCAGGTTCTTGCCGAAATCGTGCTCGGATTGGCGGTCGTCCGCATCCCGTATGAGCTGTTCGTACAAAAACTTTGCATTGAAGATATAAATGCCCATGCTGGCGAGCGCCCTGTCCGGCCTGCCGGGCATGGGCGGGGGGCTGTCGGGCTTTTCCATGAATCCGACCACGCGCTCGTTTTCATCCACCGCCATCACGCCGAACGCCCTCGCGTGCTCAAGCGGCACTTCCAGGCAGGCAACCGTCATGTCGGCTTTGTGTCTGACGTGGCAGGCAAGCATTTCGCCATAGTCCATCTTGTAGACATGGTCGCCCGCAAGGACCAGCACATACTCGGGGTCGTACTTGCGGATGATGTCCATGTTCTGGAACACGGCGTCCGCCGTGCCCTTGTACCAGTCGGCCTCGATGCGCTGCTGAGCCGGCAGCAACTCGATGAACTCGTTGAACTCGCCGCGCAGGAAACCCCAGCCCCGCTGGATGTGCTTGATCATGCTGTGCGCCTTGTACTGGGTGAGCACGCCGATGCGACGTATGCCGGAATTGAGGCAGTTGGACAGGGGGAAATCGATGATGCGGAATTTTCCGCCAAAGGGAACTGCAGGCTTGGCCCGCCAGTCTGTCATCTGCATCAGCCTCGATCCGCGGCCGCCCGCCAGGATCAGGGCTACTGTCTGCTTGGTCAACAAGCTGACAAACCGCGGCTCGTCATTCATCGAATTACGCATACTGCTCCTTCATTTCCGGGAATTGCACACATACTCTTATGATAGGCTCTTGAACTGTAAAAGCATGCTAAAGACATCAGCCGATTCTAGATTGCTGGATCTCGCCGCCGGCCGCAGCCATGACCCGTTCGGTTTTCTTGGCTGTCACCCCGAGCCCGAGGGCCATGTCGTGCGCGTGTTCGACCCGCATGCCGAAGGCATTGAAATCGTTGGCGTGGGCCCGATGGAAAAAACCGACGCACGCGGCCTCTTCGAATGGCATGGCCGGATCGCGCCCGATCTTCCCTACCGCATTCGCAGCAGCAATGCCCATGCCAGTCATGAGCGGCATGACCCCTACTGTTTCCCGCCCCTGCTTTCCGAACATGACTTGTACCTGTTTGGCGAGGGCCGCCTGCTGCAGGCCTACCATATGCTTGGCGCCCACTCGGTCAGGGTAAACGGCGTCGACGGTGTGCGTTTCGCAGCCTGGGCTCCCAATGCGGAGCGGGTATCGGTGGTGGGCGACTTCAACCAGTGGGACGGCCGCCTTCACTCCATGCGCTCGCGAGGCAACTCCGGCGTCTGGGAACTGTTCCTGCCCGGCATCCAGACCGGCGCGCATTACAAGTTTGAAATCCGCAGCCGCGTCAGCGGCCAGATCCTGGTCAAGGCCGATCCCTATGCGCGCTGGTTTGAGCGCCGGCCCGGCACGGCGCCGCGCGTGTGCCCGCCTCCGCGCCATGCCTGGCAGGACGGCGGCTGGCTCGAACAGCGCAAAAACTGGGACTGGCTGCATGCACCCATCAATGTCTACGAGGTGCATCCGGGTTCCTGGAAACGTCACCCGGACGGCCGCTTCTACACCTATGCGGAGCTTGCCGACAGCCTCATCCCGTATCTGCAGGACATGGGCTATACCCATCTCGAGCTGATGCCGGTTTCCGAACACCCGCTGGACGAGTCCTGGGGCTATCAGACCACGGGCTATTTCGCCCCCACCAGCCGTTATGGCGAACCGGACGACTTGCGCGCCTTCGTCGATGCCTGCCACCAGGCCGGCATTGGCGTCATTCTCGACTGGGTGCCCGCGCACTTTCCGCAGGATGACTGGGCGCTCGCCCGCTTCGATGGCACCGCCCTGTATGAGCACGAAGACCCGCGCCGCGGTTACCACCATGACTGGGGCACGCACATCTTCAACTACGGACGCGCCGAAGTGAAGAACTTCCTGCTGGCAAGTGCGCATTACTGGCTCTCCGAGTTCCACATCGATGGCCTGCGCGTCGACGCCGTCGCCTCCATGCTCTACCTCGACTATTCGCGCAAGCCCGGCGAATGGCTGCCCAACCAGCACGGCGGACGCGAGAACCTGGAAGCCATCGATTTCCTGCGCGAGCTCAACGTCATGGTGCACGAGTCCTTCCCCGGCGCCCTCACCTTCGCCGAGGAATCCACCGCCTGGCCTATGGTGTCGCGCCCGGCCTATCTTGGCGGATTGGGTTTTTCGCTCAAATGGAACATGGGCTGGATGAACGATACCCTGCGCTACCTGCACGAGGATCCCGTGCATCGGCGCTGGCACCACAACCAGCTGACCTTCGGCCAGCTCTACGCCTATACGGAAAATTTCATCCTGCCGCTCTCGCACGACGAAGTCGTGCACGGCAAAGGCTCGCTCATCGCCAAAATGCCCGGCGATGTCTGGCAGCAGTTTGCCAATCTGCGCCTGCTGCTCGCATGGCAGTTCACCAGCCCCGGCAAGAAGCTCAATTTCATGGGCAACGAATTCGGTCAGGGCCGCGAGTGGCAGGTCGGCTGGGAACTGGACTGGAATCTGCTCGATGTCGAATGGCACGCCGGCATCCAGCGGCTTGCGCGCGACCTGAACCGCATGTACCGCGACGATGCCGCCATGCATGCACTGGACTTCGAACATGCCGGCTTCGACTGGCTGGACTGCAATGACGCCGATCACTCCATATACAGCTTCATGCGCCGCGCGCCGGATGGCCAGAGCACTGTCGTGGTGCTCAACTTCACCCCCGTGCCCCGGCATGGTTATCGGGTAGGCGTGCCCGCGCCCGGCTATTACAGGGAAATCCTGAACACAGATTCGGCGATTTATGGCGGCTCGAACGCCGGGAACGGCGGCGGAGCGCACAGTGAACCCCAGTCCTGGATGGGGCAGCCGCACTCTGTCAACTTGACCCTGCCCCCGCTGGCCGGCATATTGCTGAAGATATAACTCCCAAAAATACCAACATGCTGCTGTCCGAGCTTCCTACCTGGCAAAAACTTCACGCCCACCGTGCAACCTGGGATGGCGTGCGCATGCGCGAACTGTTCAAGACCGACCCAGGACGCTTCGAGCGCTACAGCATCGGGCTCGACGATTTTCTCCTCGATTATTCCAAGAACCTGGTCAATGACGAGACCATGGCCCTGCTCCGCCAGCTGGGCCGCGAGGCCAATGTGCCGGCGTGGACCGAGGCCATGTTCAGCGGCGAAAAAATCAACTTCACCGAGAACCGCGCGGTGCTGCATGTGGCGCTGCGCAACGACCACGGCAAGCCCATCCTGGTTGACGGCCATGACGTGATGCCGGGCGTGCAGCAGGTGCTGTACCAGATGCAGCGCTTCACCCATGCGGTGCGCGAGGGCAAGTGGCGGGGGCACACCGGCAAGATCATCACTGACATCGTCAACATCGGCATTGGCGGTTCCGATCTCGGCCCGATGATGGCCTGCCGGGCGCTCAAGCCCTATGGCAATGCCCGCATCAACATGCACTTCGTCTCCAACGTGGACCCAAGCCATGTCGGCGACACGCTCGACGACCTGAACGCCGAGACCACCCTGTTCATCGTTTCATCGAAATCCTTCACCACCCTGGAGACGCTGGCGAATGCCCGCATCGCGCGGCGCTGGCTGGTGGAGCGGCTGGGTTCCGAGCTGGCGGTGTCGCGCCACTTCGTCGCGATCTCGACCAATGAGGCGGCAGTAAAGGCCTTCGGCATCGATCCCGCCAACATGTTCGCGTTCTGGGATTGGGTGGGTGGCCGCTATTCCATGTGGTCAGCCATTGGCCTGCCCATCGCGCTCTACATCGGCATGGATCAGTTCGAGGAACTGCTGGGTGGCGCGCACGACATGGACACGCATTTTCGCGCCGACCCGCTCTCCAGCATTCCCGGCACCCTGGGACTGCTGTCCATCTGGTATCAGCATTTCTGGGACGCGCCCAGCCACGCCATTTTTCCCTACGACATTCATTTGTCGCGCCTGCCTGCTTACCTTCAGCAGCTGTGCATGGAATCAAACGGCAAGAGCACGACGCGGCTGGGCGAAAAGGTCAATTACCCGACCGGCGAGATCGTCTGGGGCGAACCCGGCTCGAATGGCCAGCACGCCTTTTTCCAGCTGCTGCATCAGGGGACCCGGTTCGTCCCCACCGATTTCATGCTGGCGGCGGTGACCAGCCATTCCTTCGAGGGCCTGCACCAGATGCTGGTTGCCAACTGCTTCGCCCAGTCCGAAGCGCTGATGCTTGGCAAGACCCAGGAAGAGGCGCTGGCGGAGCTGAAGGCCGAGGGGGCCAGCGAAGAAGCGATTCAGCTGCTGCTGCCGCACAAGACCTTTCCCGGCAACAAGCCTTCCAACACCATGCTTTATCAGAAGCTCACGCCGCGCACGCTGGGCCGCCTGGTTGCGCTTTATGAGCACAAGACCTTCGTGCAAAGCACGCTGTGGAGCATCAACGCTTTCGACCAGTGGGGCGTCGAGATTGGCAAGCGCCTTTCCAGCGCCCTGATCAGGGAATTGGGCGAAGATCAAACCGTGGCATCGCATGATGCCTCCACCAACGGGCTGTGCGCCCACTACCAGCGGCTGAAGTCCGGCTAACCGTCATTCATCCAGCAGCGTGACAGCCGTTTCGGCTGTCTGCTTGTCGATGGAAAACTCCAGCACGCAGTACTCCGTCTGCTCGTCCACCGGGGTGGGGTCATCGGCGCAGCTGCATCCCGCTATGATGCCCTGATAGAAAACGCCAGCCTTGACCTTGATGCGGCCGGGCGCCTCCGAAGCCCCAAGCACCACGACTTCATATTTGTCACCGCTGACGTGGCTGCTCCTGGACAGCCCTTGCTGCAAGGGCAGGGCCGCCATGCCGAGCTGCCCGGCTTCTTTCTTGAACACACTTCCAAAGTCAGGCGTGTTCCAGGCTTTAAGTGCGCTGCTCAGTCTAACCATGATCAGTACCTCACTTGCACGCGATAGCTCAGCTCGGCCTTGCCTTCAGCCGGCACCGTGATTTTCCATACCGCCGTGTCGGCGGCCGCCTTGTCATGCGGATGGGATTCCGACAGCACTTGCCAGTCGCCTGGCATGGGTTCGGCCACCTTGACCGTAACTGCCTCGTTCTTGGCGTTCTTGATGGTGACCTGATAGGCGCTCTCGAAGACGTAGTTGTAGCGCGAAGTGCCGCCCAGCTTCTTGAAATCGGTCTGTTTGCGGTCGGCGGTCACATCGAAGGCTTCGCCCAGCTTCAAACGGACCGTCTCGTTCCTGGGCGTGTGGTCGATGCGATCCTCGCCGATGAACTGAGCGTTGCCCGCGGCATCTTTCTTGTACACGCGCATCACGCCCTTGGGCAGCGGCGTGCCGAGGCCTTCGCCCTTGTTGGAAAACTCGACAAAAACGCCCGCCTTGAGCTTCTGTCCAAGCTCGCCATACTGGCCCGAGTAGTAGTAATTCTGACCCTGAAGCAGCAGCTCCTTTTTGACCGGAACCGCCGAGGCGCTCATCAGCGCGACCTGCTTGGTCTGATTGTCCGCAAGGGTGGTGGGGCGCTCGAGCGTATAGAGATGGTATTCGAACAGGGCTTCCTGCCTCATGTCCTCCGCCACGGCAGTTTTGGCCATCAGGGGCACCGGGCGGCCGCGGCCTTGTTCTTCCTGCGCCAGGTTCACATCACCCGCCACGAGCTGCAGCCGGGCATGGGGGTAGGCGGCACCGCTGCGATTGACGAGCGTGACCCACCCGTTCAGGTCGAGGCGGTCGTCCTTCTCGTTCAGTTCCGCGACGTAATCGGCTTTCCATGACAGTCCCCCCGTGAGATAGGAAAGCTCGAGATTCTGCTCGCCAGCCGATGGGCTGTTCAGCGCAATGACAAGGGTGGGCTGATCTCGCAGCGTGTCGGGCACACCGGGAAACGCCAGCCTGCCGGGAATACCGGTTTCGGTGCGATCCGCGAATTTCAGCACCACGCCGTCATTGGCCGCCAGCACCGTCGCAGCTTCTCTTTTCTCGACCCCCGTGGCCGGGTTGGCGCTGATCACGGCAACCTCACGCCCGACATATTTCTCCAGCAGCTTCTGCGGCGTCAGCAGATCGAAATCGAAATTCTGTTCGACGAGCTTCACCCCACCCGGGCTGGAAAGGCTGCGCAACAGCGCCGTTTCCGGGCGCATCTGGGCTGACACCTCGCGCCAGGCAAGCTGGTTTGCGCCACGCTCAAGCTTTACCTTGCGGCTGTCCTTGATCAGCGCCAGATTGTCGTTATAGATGGTGACGGCAACATCGCTCTGATCGGCGCGGGTGCTGTTTTTTTCATTTTGCGGCGCGGCCGCGGCAGCCGACGCCAGGCTGGCTGCAATCAGGCTTGCGATGAATCGTTTTTTTCTCATGCGTAACCTCTCCATTGCTCTAGCGCGGACAGGCCAGTTCGTCAGCGAGCACAACCAGTCGCTGCTGCGCCTGTATCCTGCCGGCGGGTATTTCCAAGCCCTGCCGCCAGCGCGTGGCGGCCTCCCGCTTGCCTGCCCCCGCGACCAGAAACAGCACGGTCCGCGCGCGCGACAGGCGTTGGGCAGACAGGCTGATACGTTCGGGCGGCGGCTTGGGCGCATCGAACACCGGCAGCACATCCGGTGCACCCTGCTCGGCGCCGATATCGCGGCCGGGAAACAGGCTGGCCGTATGCCCGTCTTCTCCCAACCCGAGCAGTACCAGGTCGAACACACCGGCGTTCCGCAGTTGTTCGTTATAGCGCAAGGCGGCGGCCGCCGCGCCGAGTTCCGCAGACGGGAAACAGACGTGCTCGGGCGGTATCGGAACCCTGCCCAGAAATGCGCGCGCAGCCTGCAGGCTGTTGCGCTCGGGATGTTCCGGCGGCAGGCAGCGTTCATCACCCAGATACACCCGCCATTTATCCCACTGCATGGGTTCGTCAGCCAGCCTGCGATAAAGGTCGAGCGGCGTGCGCCCGCCGGCCAGGACACAGGAAAAAGTGTGGCCGCTTTCCGCCTCGCTTTGCCGGATGACTGCGAGTGCAGCATCAAGCAGCGCTTCATGGTTGGGGAAGACCCGCCAGTCGGGATCCATGATTGATTCCATCATTTGTCCGGTAATGGCATGATAGCGACTCACCCAGACATTCCCAAACCGGCAGAAATGGCTTCCACATCCAGCAAAGGCGGCGGCGTCGACACTCAATCCCTGAGCTCTGGCGTGGTGACTCTGGTTGGCGGTGAAAATGCCCCCAGCCCGGTGCGCGAAGAAGACCTGCGCAACCGGTTTCTGTCTTTCGAACCCATGTTTGACAGCAAGGGCGCCGTGGTGGCGCGTGAGCTCGTGCTGCGCGGCCAGGACGCTGCAAACAGGCAGCCTGAAGAGTTGAAGCGCATGAATGAGGACATGCTGCTGACCGGTCTTTATTCCCTTTCCCAGGATGGCCTGATCAGCAGCCAGCCCCTGTTCGTCAAGATCAGTCGCGATGTGTTGTTCTCGGAAGCGCTGCCCCAACTCGCCAACCCCGGCATCGTATGGATATTGTCGGATGCCGATGCAAAGGCGACCGAACGGGCCAGTCAGCTCTCGGCTTCGGCCGACATGAAATTCTGCCTGGAAACCACGGCTCCCGACTCTTCACCAAACAAATGGCACTTTCAGCGCGTTCCTGCCGGGTCCAGGCCGGTCTCACAGCCCGGCAGCCGGCTCATTGTCCAAAACGTCAGCCGCGAACTTGAAATATCCCAATGGCCCGGCGCCAGCTGGTTCATGGGCGAGTATTTCACCGGGCCGAGAACACAGCCAAATGCCAAACCGGATCACGCCCTGCGCCTGGAACTGGCAGCGGTTGCCATGCGTCAGGCGCTCCCCAGCCTGGTCCAGTTTGTCCGCCTTAACCACTCGCTTGAAAACCAGCTGTTGCGCATCGCCCATTCGATGGCTGGCGGACTCAGTACCGAGGCAGACTCGGCTGCCCATGCCATGATCAAGATGGGAGGCAAACGCTCTCAGCATGTTGCCCTCCTCACAGCCCTGGCAGGCACGCCCGTGACTGCGGACAATCGCCTCTATACCCAGGTGGCGCTGAGCCGGGCCATGCTGATGGGCAAGCTCGCAAGTTCCATCGCGGACGTTGTCGAACCGGACGATGCCTTCGAAACCGGGCTTTTCTCGACTTTCCCGGCAGCGTTCTCGCTGACGGTCAACCAGCTCTATCGGCGCATCGGCCTGCCGCGTCAGGTTTATGAAAGCCTGGCGGGGCAGGACACGCCCGCCAACAGGCTGCTGCGGCTGGCCCATGCCTGCGAACAACAGGACAGTGAACGCATGTCCAGGCTGTCGGGTGAATTGGGCATTCCCCTGGACAGCGTGGCCGCCGCCCATGTGGAAGCGGCAGTAACAGCAGAAGATGTCGGCGCACGCCTGATCTAACGCGGTAAAATTGCGCTTTTTCACAGCCGGTTCGACAACGTGACCCCTGTACTCGTCTTCGACATTGAAACCATCCCGGACACCGCCGGGTTTGCACGCCTGAGAGACCTCCCCGCCGGCATTCCGGACAGTGAGATCGCGGAAATGGCCCTCCTGCAAAGGCGCCAGACCAGCGGCAGCGACTTTCTGCCGCACTACCTGCACCGCATCGTGGCGATCTCCTGCGCACTGCGCATGGGCGACCAGTTCCGCGTCTGGACCCTGGGCCGCGAAGGCGAGTCGGAGCGCGACATCATCCAGCGCTTCTACGACGGCATCGAGAAATATACCCCGCAGCTGGTGTCCTGGAACGGCGGCGGTTTTGACCTGCCGGTGCTGCACTACCGCGGCCTCGCGCATGGCATTACCGCACAGCGCTATTGGGAATGGGGCGAAGAGGACAAGGACTTCAAATGGAACAACTACCTCAACCGCTACCACACCCGCCATCTCGACCTGATGGACGTGCTGGCCATGTACCAGCCGCGCGCAAATGCGCCGCTGGATGAGCTGGCCAAGCTGTGCGGTTTCCCCGGCAAACTCGGCATGGATGGCAGCCAGGTCTGGGACGCGTTCCAGGGCGGCAAGCTTGCCGACATCTGTGATTACTGCGAAACCGACGTGGTCAACACGCATCTGCTGTATCTGCGCTTCGAGCACATGCGCGGCGCGATGACGACCGAGGCCTATCACGGCGAAACCGCCAGAGTGCGGGCCGCGCTGCAGGCCATGGAAGGCGAGCACTGGCAGGCATTCCTGGCGGCCTGGAAGGAATAACCGTGGCTGTTTTGATTGATGCCCTCGACCACGAGGGCCACGGCATCTGCCGCGTCGAGGGCAAGGTCACTTTCGTCGACGGCGCCCTGCCCAGAGAAACCGCGGAAATTTCCGTCTTCCGCAAGCATCCCAAGTACGACAGCGCCAATGCCGTGCGCATCCTCAAGTCCAGCAGCCAGCGCGCCGTGCCGAAATGCGTGCACTACGGCCGCTGCGGCGGCTGTGTGCTGCAGCATCTGGAGGTCAGCGCGCAGGTGGCGGCCAAGCAGCGCATCCTGGAAGAAAATCTGCAGCGCATCGGCAAGGTCAGGCCCGAGATCATCCTGCCCGCCTTGTATGGCCCTTCCTGGGGCTATCGCCACCGCGCGCGCTTTTCCGTCAAGCGCGTGGACAAGAAAGGCGGTGCGCTGGTCGGCTTCCACGAAAAGAAATCCTGGTTCATCGCCGACATGCATACCTGCGAGGTGCTGCCGCCGCACGTTGCGGCACTTTTCATGCCGATGCGAGAACTGATCCCGCAACTGTCCAATTCGGATCGCGTCCCGCAGATCGAACTGGCCATCGGCGAAACCTCGACCGTCCTGGTTTTCCGGCTGCTCACTCCCTGGAACGAGGAAGACCGGGAAATTGTGCGCGCCTTTGCCGACCACCATGGCGTTGAAATCTGGGTACAACCGAAAGGGCCCGACACCGCCGTGCCGTTTTATCCGGAAAATGGCACCTTGCTGCAATACAGCCTGCCGGAATTCAATGTGGTGCACCCCTTCCGCCCCACCGAGTTCACCCAGGTCAACCCGCACATCAACCGCGCCCTTGTGCACCGCGCGATCGGCATGTTGGCGCCTCAGCCTGATGAGCGCATCGCCGACTTCTTCTGCGGGCTGGGCAATTTCACCCTGCCGATCGCCCGCTCCGGGGCCCGGGTCGTGGGCATCGAAGGCAGCCAGGCCCTGGTCAGCCGCGCGCGCGAAAACGCGCAGCTGAACGGCCTGGACAATGTCGAGTATGCCGTCGACAACCTGTTCGAGATGACCCCCGAGAAATATGCCAATCTGGGACATTTCGACAAATTGCTGATCGACCCCCCGCGCGATGGCGCCATGGAACTGGTCAAGTCCCTGCCGGTGGAGAATCCCCCGCAGCGTATCGTGTATGTTTCCTGCAACCCGGCCACCCTGGCGCGCGACACCGAGGTGCTCTGCCACGTCAAGGGTTACAGGCTCAAGGCTGCAGGCATTGCCAACATGTTCCCGCATACCGCCCACGTCGAGTCGATCGCCCTGTTCGAGCGTCCCTAGGACCGCCCGAAATCCGCCTGCACGGGGCAGCAGACCGGGGGTCTGGCAGATATTCAGGAAGAACGTGGAAATTCCCTATTTGCAGTAGAATTGCCATTTTTTATCGTCAGCTAAACTTCAAATGGCGTTGATCGTTCAAAAATACGGCGGCACCTCGGTCGGCAACGTGGACCGCATCCGCAATGTGGCCCAAAGGGTGGCCAAATACCGCGCCCAGGGGCATCAGGTGGTCGTGGTGGTATCTGCCATGTCCGGCGAAACAAACCGGCTCATCGCACTGGCCAAGGAAATGCAGGCCCAACCCGACCCGCGCGAGCTCGATGTCATGATCTCGACCGGCGAACAAGTCACCATTGCGCTGCTTGCCATGGCGCTCAAGGACCTCGGCATCAAGGCCAAAAGCTACACCGGCTGGCAGGTGCCCATCCGCACCGACAATGCCTTCACCAAGGCCCGCATTGAAAGCATTCCCGAAGCGAACATGCGCACCGACCTGAATGACGGCCACGTGGTCGTGGTTGCGGGCTTCCAGGGCATCGACGGCAACGGCAACATTACCACTCTCGGCCGCGGCGGCTCGGATACCACCGGCGTTGCATTGGCGGCCGCCCTGAAGGCGGACGAGTGCCAGATCTACACCGACGTCGATGGCGTCTACACCACCGACCCGCGCATCGTGCCCGAGGCGCGCCGCCTCAAGACCATCACCTTCGAGGAAATGCTGGAAATGGCGAGCCTCGGCTCCAAGGTACTGCAGATCCGCTCGGTGGAATTCGCAGGCAAGTACAAAGTGAAACTGCGCGTGCTGTCCAGCTTTGAGGAAGAGGGCGACGGCACGCTGATTACTTTCGAGGAAGACAAAAACATGGAACAGGCCATCATTTCAGGCATTGCCTTCAACCGCGACGAGGCCAAGATCACTGTCCTCGGCGTTCCAGACAAGCCCGGCATTGCTTATCAGATTCTGGGGCCGGTGGCCGATGCCAATGTCGACGTGGACATGATCGTGCAGAACGTCGGCCACGAAAACACCACCGATTTCACTTTCACCGTGCACCGCAATGATTTTGCCAAGGCGATCGACATCTGCCGAAAGACGGCAAAATCGATCGGCGCCCGCGAGGTCATCGGCGACGACAAGATTGCCAAGGTTTCCATCGTTGGCGTGGGCATGCGTTCGCACGTCGGCATCGCAAGAAAGATGTTCGAGGCGCTGGCCAATGACGGCATCAATATCCAGATGATCTCTACCTCGGAGATCAAGATTTCCGTGGTGGTTGAGGACAAGTACATGGAACTCGCGGTCCGCGTCCTGCACCAGGTATTCAACCTCGACAAGGCCGCCTGATAGCTGGTTCAGAGTGGCGCAAGGGAGCATTTTCCGGTATCCTTGCGCCTCTTCCGGAGACGTGGCCGAGAGGTTGAAGGTACTCCCCTGCTAAGGGAGCATACGGGCTTAAACCTGTATCGAGGGTTCGAATCCCTCCGTCTCCGCCAAATTTCAAAGCCCCTTTCGGGGCTTTTCTAGTTTTTGAGTCGGGCCAGGCAGACCGCCGGCCTCGCCCAGCATTTCATGCGATTTTCCGGATCCCGCCGCCTTCGGCGTCTTCAACACTATCCGTCTGCTCACCCCCCCACAAGCTCGCTTTCCAGTGAGGCAACCACAGACTCAAGCGCCTGGGGAGAAACCGGCTTGACCAGATAGCCAGCTACGCCAAGCCGCCTTGCCCGTTCCATCGACTCAGAGTCGTCACGGCCGCTGATCATGACGACCTTTCCCCCCTTGTTGTACTGTGCCGCCCATTTCTCAAGGAAGGAAAAGCCGTCTGGGCCACTGCGGAGTCCGATGTCGACTAGAAGGATGTCCGGTGCGTACAAGGCAGCAGAATGCAGGCCACTATGGGCAGAGCTTGCGGTCAGGATTTCCCTGCCTTCCTTCGCAAGCGCTGCAAAATACAGCCTGCAAACATCCCTGTCGTCGTCGAGTATCAGGATTCTGGTGTTTGGTTTCATGTCGGGACCTGCTGCTGCATGGCTGTGCCGCATGCACGCTCACGGCGTGGCGGCCAAGATCAAGCTGCCCATATGTCGGCCAGCAATCAATTGGGGGCACTCTCCAGGCCTCGCACCAGTTCATCGACGGCCAGAGGAGAGACCGGTTTGACGAGATAAGCCACGACACCCAGGCGGTCGGCATGTTCGCGATAGCTATGGTTGTCATGCGCGCTGACAATCACAATCTTGATGTTCTTGCGCCTAGGGTCGTCGACCAATGCCTGCCCCAGCGAGAAGCCGTCAAAGTAACCGGGCAGACCGATGTCGAGAAGGAGTATATCGGGTAGCTTTTCCTTGACCGCACGCAATGCGGCCTGGGCTGTATCAACTTCGCGAATCTCGCGGTCACTGTTTGCCAAGGCGGTACGACATCAATTCGGAGCCGGTGAGGCGAGAGGCGATACGCCTGGCACGAGAATCGCACAGGCCTAGCATCACTGCGCCCATACAGCTTGTCCAGGAAAGCCGAAAAAGGGTCGGGGCGCTGCTGCTGCACCCGGCGTACGAAACTGTTTCAGTGGGCTCGGCCCTGTCAGAGGGCCGGCTGATAGGCTTTGCCGTAGCCGTCATCAAGCTTGACCATATGGTGCAAATCGCCACCGAGTCAGTGCGTATCCCTGGCTTGGCTTTTCGAATTGAGGATATTGCGGCCGGGGAAAATGGCAAGGTTTTCCAGTCCGATGAAGCGTCGCCGCCCGCGAAACAAGCGGCAACCGCGAGAATTTCGCTCAAGATGGCGAATCGCGTATGGGAATTGTCTGTATACCCGACGGCTGCATACTATCAGGCAAATCGTCCGTGGATTGCCTGGGCGACCTGTGTTGCGGGACTGCTCCTGGCCGCTTTGCTCCAGGTTCTGCTGCTGGTGACGACTGGCCACGCATCGGTTGCCGAA
>DAIMZB010000034.1:0-14738 GCA_036734185.1 Thiobacillaceae bacterium
GTTCAACACCGCGCGCATCGAGGCGCTGGAGCTGGAGAACCTGCTGCTGGTCGCGCGCGCCACCATCGTTTCTGCCCTGGCCCGAGAAGAGAGCCGCGGCGCCCACAGCCGCGAGGATTTTCCGCGGCGCGACGACGACCACTGGCTCAAGCACACGCTCTACCATCTGCAAAATGACCAGATCGACACCAAGCCGGTGCGCCTGAAACCGCTCACGGTGGAAAGCTTCAAGCCCATGGAGCGAAGCTACTGATGAAATTCCGACTGTATCGATTCAATCCGGAAAGCGGCGAAAAGCCCTTCATGCAGGAAGTCGAGCTCGACATTGATCCTGCCGGCAAAATGCTGCTCGATGCGCTGCTGGAGCTGAAAGCGGGCGACGAAACGCTTGCGTTCAGACGTTCCTGCCGCGAGGGCGTGTGCGGCTCGGATGCCGTCAACGCCAACGGCCGCAACGTGCTGGCCTGCGTGACGCCGCTCGCCAGCCTGAAGGAGCCCGTCGAAATCCGGCCGCTGCCGGGGCTGCCGGTGATTCGCGACTTCGTCGTCGACATGGAGCCGTTCTATCGCCAGTACCGCTCGATCAAACCCTGGCTCGTCAACGACGAGCCTGAGCCCGAGCGCGAGCGTCTGCAGACGCCGGAAGAGCGCGCCGAGCTGGAAGGCGCCTACGAATGCATCCTGTGCGGCGCCTGCACCAGCGCCTGTCCCTCGTTCTGGTGGCATCCGGACAAGTTCGTGGGGCCTTCGGGGCTATTGCAGGCCTGGCGTTTCATCGCCGACAGCCGCGACCAGGCCACGCAGGAACGGCTCGACAACCTGGAAGACGCCTACCGCCTGTATCGTTGCCGCGGCATCATGAGCTGCGTGGAGGTCTGCCCCAAGGGGCTGAACCCGACCGAGGCCATCGGCAAGATCCGCGAGCTGCTGGTCAAGCGCAAGGTTTAGCGGGGCAACGATGCGCGAGGCGGGGGAGGAGGCAGACCAGCTGCGCAGACTGCGCTGGCGCTGCCGGCGCGGCTTGCTGGAACTCGATCTCTGGCTGCAGCGGTTTGCCGAGGTTGGGCTGGACACCCTCTCGGGCGAAGAATGCGGCGCATTCGAAGCCCTGCTGGATGAAGCCGACGCCGACCTGCTGGCCTGGCTCGAGGGCCGCGTGCCACCGCCCAGTGACCATGCGCGCATCGTTGAAATAATTCGCGCATCTGGGTGATTTCATGCTGTCGCGCTACAATCGGGCAAGAATTACAAAGGTTTCAAGCCCATGAGCAACAAGACTGTCACCCTCAATTTCAGCGACGGACGCGCACCGATCGAGCTGCCTGTTCTGGACAGCAGCATGGGCAATCCCGTCATCGACATCCGCACGCTGGCGGCCCAGGGCATCTATACGCTCGATGCCGGTTTTACCGCCACCGCCAGCTGCGAATCCGGCATCACCTTCATCGACGGCGACCAGGGTCTGCTGTCGCATCGCGGCTACGCCATCGAAGACCTGGCCTACAAGGCCGATTTTCTCGAAGTGTGCTTCCTGCTGCTGTATGGGGAGTTGCCCAACGCCGCCGAGCGCCACGCCTTTGAGGTCAGCATCCGCCATCACAGCATGCCGCACGATCAGGTCAACGCCGTGTTCCGCGGCTTTCGCCGCGACGCCCACCCGATGGCGCTGATGATCGGCGTGACCGGCGCTATGTCCGCGTTCTATCCCGACGCGCATGACGTGTTCGATCCCAGGGTGCGCGACATCGCCGCGCACCGTCTGCTGGCCAAGGTGCCCACGGTCGCGGCCTGGACGCACAAGTACAACCTGGGCGAGCCCTTCATGTATCCGCAGAACCGCATGGGCTACGCGGAAAATTTCCTGTACATGATGCACGCCACGCCCTGCGAGAAATACGAAGTCAATCCGGTGCTGGCACGCGCACTCGACCGCATCTTCATCCTGCACGCCGATCACGAGCAGAATGCCTCGACCTCCACCGTGCGGCTGGCCGGCTCCACCGGCGCCACGCCCGTTGCCTGTATTGCGGCCGGCATGGCTTCGCTGTGGGGGCCGCTGCATGGCGGCGCCAACGAGGCAGTGCTGAAGATGCTCGAGGAAATCGGCGACGTCTCGAAGATCCCGGAAATCATCAAGCGCGCCAAGGACAGGTCCAACCCCTTCCGCCTGATGGGCTTCGGGCATCGCATCTACAAGAACTTCGACCCGCGCGCCAAGGTCATTCGCGAGACCGCGCACGAGGTGCTGAACGAGCTCGACATGCACGACGACCCGTTGTTCAAGGTCGCACTGGAGCTCGAGCGCATCGCCCTGGAAGACGACTACTTCATCGAGAAGAAGCTCTATCCCAACGTCGATTTCTATTCCGGCATCGTGTTCCGCGCGCTCGGCATCCCGTCCTCCATGTTCACGCCGCTGTTCGCGCTGGCGCGGACGGCGGGCTGGGTGGCGCAGTGGAGCGAGATGCTGTCTGAACCCGGCCACAAGATCGGCCGTCCGCGCCAGCGCTACACAGGGCCGCAATTGCGCGAATTCGTGCCGATCGAGAAGCGCGGCTGAGCCACGGCAAGACTGTGAGGTCCGTTTCCGCATGAGCCTCAAGGACTGGATCGACAGCAGCGTGCTCAGCGCCGCCAACGCCGCATTCCTCGAAGAGCACGCGGAGCTGATTCCTGAGGAATGGCTGCAGCATTCCCTGCGCCAGGATGCCTCCGATGCCCGGGATGCGTTGCCCGAGAGGCTGTTTGAATCGAAGCAGGTCGGCGCACTGCGCATCATCAATGCCTATCGCTACCTGGGGGCGCAACAGGCCGACCTCGACCCGCTGGCGCGTTTCGAGCGCGAAACGCTGGCGGAATTGACGCCTGAATACTACGGCATCGGCCCGGCCGATCTGGAACAGGAATTCGATACCGGCACGCTCATTGGGCCCAAGCGCGCAAAGCTTGCCGATACCGTCACCCGGCTGAAGCGCATTTATTGCAGCACTGTCGGGGTCGAATACATGTACCTGTCGGACGTGCCCCGCAAGCGCTGGATACAGGAACGCATGGAGAGCACCGACGGCTATTTCCACCATGCGCCTGAAACCAGGAACCACCTGCTTAACCGGCTTACCGATGCCGAGACACTGGAAAAATTCCTGCATACGCGCTATCCCGGCCAGAAGCGCTTCTCGCTCGAGGGTTCGGAAAGCCTGATTCCCCTGCTGGACACGATCATCACCCGCGCGGCCATGCATGGCGCGAAGGAAGTGGTCATGGGCATGGCCCACCGCGGGCGCATCAACGTGCTGAACACCCTGCTCGGGCGTTCCCTGGGCAGCCTGTTCGAGGAACCGGCCAATGGCGGCACGGACGGCCCGCTCTCGGGCGACGTGAAGTACCACCAGGGCTTCTCCAACGACCTCGCCACGCCCTACGGCCCGGTGCACCTGGCGCTGGCCTTCAATCCCTCGCATCTCGAGATCGTGCACCCGGTGGTGCGCGGCTCCGTGCGTGCGCGCCAGGACCGGCGCGGCGACGCGCGCGGCATCGAGGTCGTGCCGGTGATCCTGCATGGCGACGCAGCGCTTTCGGGACAGGGCGTGGTGATGGAAAGCCTCAACATGTCGCAGACGCGCGGCTTCCGGAATGGCGGCGCGATCCATGTCGTGATCAACAACCAGATCGGCTTCACCACATCTGACCCGCGCGACGTACGCTCCAGCCTGTATTGCACCGACGTGGCCAAGATGGTGGAGTCGCCGGTGTTTCATGTGAACGCGGACGACATGGACGCGGTCGCCTGGGTGGCCCAGCTGGCTGTCGATTACCGCTATACCTTCCACAAGAACGTTTTCATCGACCTGGTCTGTTTCCGCCGCCACGGCCACAACGAGCAGGACGAGCCGCTGGTGACGCAGCCCTTGATGTACCGCAAGGTCAAGGCACATCCCGGCACACGCGCGAAGTACGCTCAGCGCCTGGTCGAGGAGGGCGTGCTGCGCGCCGGCGAGGACGAGGCCATGATCGCGACGAGCCGTGAAAAACTGGAGCGTGGTGACAGCCTGAGCCCGCCTGCGCCTTCCGATTTCAAGCAGGCTCATGCCACGGATTGGGGGCGCTTCCGCAGCGGAGCCCTCGACATGGCAGTCGAGACGGCGGTCCCCGTTGCCGACCTGCAGCGGCTGGGCGAGCGCATCACCCATGTGCCGGAAGGGTTTGGCCTGCACGACCGCGTGGCCAAGGTCGTCGCTGACCGGAAAAAAATGGCGGCCGGCGAGGCACCGCTCGACTGGGGGATGGCCGAGCACCTGGCGTTCGCGACCCTGCTCGACAAGGGCGCCAATATCCGGCTGTGCGGACAGGATTCCCGTCGCGGCACCTTCTTCCATCGCCATGCCGTGTGGCACGACCAGAACCGCAAGCTGCGCGCGGAGGGCGTCTATACCCCGCTGGAGCACCTGCACGAGCGTCAGGGGCAGATCGCCGTCATCGACTCGCTGTTGTCCGAAGAGGCCGTGCTTGCCTTCGAGTACGGCTATTCCACCGCCGAGCCCGATACCCTGGTGCTGTGGGAAGCGCAGTTCGGCGATTTCGCCAACGGCGCGCAGGTGGTGATCGACCAGTTCATTTCCAGCGGCGAAGCCAAGTGGGGCCGCCTGTGCGGCCTTGCCATGCTGCTGCCGCACGGTTACGAGGGGCAGGGGCCGGAACATTCATCGGGGCGGATTGAGCGCTTCATGCAGCTGTCCGCGCAGAACAACTGGCAGGTGTGCGTGCCCACGCTGCCATCGCAGATTTTCCATTTGCTCAGGCGCCAGATCGTGCGTCCTGTGAGGAAGCCGCTGGTGGTGTTCACGCCCAAGAGCCTGCTGCGGCACCCGCAGGCGGTATCCCCGCTGCAAGACCTGGCACAGGGCGGCTTTCAGGCAGTCATCGACGACCCAGGCGCGCCGCGCGATGCGAAGCGTGTCGTGGTGTGCACCGGCAAGCTCTATTACGAACTTGCCGCGGCGCGTGGCGAGCGCCGCGACGCTGCCCTGGTGCGCATCGAGCAGCTCTATCCCTTCCCCGAGCAAGGGCTGCGCGATGTGCTCGCGGGCTACCCGCAGGCAAAATCTTTCGTCTGGGCACAGGAGGAACCGATGAACCAGGGCGCCTGGTATGCGATCTGGCATCACCTCAACCATTGCGCGCCTGCGGGCGCCCAGTTCGGCTATGCCGGTCGTGAGGCGGCCGCTGCGCCGGCTTCCGGCTATCCTTCGCGCCACAAGGCGGAACAGGCCGGCCTTATCAACGAAGCATTGGGGAAACCGGATGAAGCTTGAAATTAGAGCACCCGAACTCTCCGAGTCGGTCACGACCGGCACGCTGCTGGCCTGGCGCAAGCAGCCGGGCGAGAAAATCCTGCGCGACGAAACTGTCATCGATCTTGAGACCGACAAGGTCATTCTCGAAGTGGCCGCGCCCGTCGACGGCGTCCTGATCGAGCAACGCCATGCCGAGGGCGATACGGTCAAGGCCGGTGAAGTGCTGGCCGTGATCGAAACCGGGGATGCTGCCGTGGTGGTTGAGCCCGCACCCATCAAGCAGATCGACAAGGCGCCGGCTGTGCCTGCGCCCGCGCCCGCGGCAAAGCCTGCGCCTGCGCGGGTGGCACCGCCAAAATCCGGTCAGCCCAAATCCAGCGCGCCGAAATCCGAGACGCGTCCGGAGAAGCCGGTGCCCGACAGCGGCCCGCACCGCAAGAAACTGCCGGTGGCCGAGAAGGCCGGCAGGGAGAGGCGTGTGCCAATGTCGCGCCTGCGCCAGCGCATTGCCGAACGCCTGGTGTCGGCGCAGCACACTGCGGCCATTCTCACCACCTTCAACGAGGTCAACATGCAGCCGGTCAATGAGCTGCGCCAGCGCTTCAAGGCCGACTTCGAGACCCGCCACGGAATCAAGCTGGGTTACATGTCGTTCTTCGTGCGCGCCGTGTGCGACGCGCTCAAGCAGTTTCCCGCGCTGAACGCCTCAATTGACGGAGAGGACATCGTCCATCACGACTACATAGACATGGGCATTGCTGTTTCCACGCCGCGCGGACTGGTGGTGCCCATCCTGCGCGATGCGGAGCGGCTTTCGTTCGCGGAAATCGAGCAGGGCATCGCCGACTTCGCCGCACGCGCGCAAACCGGCGCACTGTCGATTGACGAGCTTACCGGCGGCACCTTCTCCATCACCAACGGCGGCGTGTTCGGCTCGCTGCTCTCCACGCCCATCCTCAACCCACCGCAATCCGGGATCCTGGGCATGCACAAAATCCAGGAGCGTCCCATCGCCGAGAACGGACAGGTCGTGATCCGACCCATGATGTATCTCGCGCTCTCTTATGACCACCGCCTGATCGATGGCAAGGACGCGGTGCAATTCCTGGCTGCGGTCAAAGCTGCGCTGGAAGAGCCGGACAGGCTGCTGCTCGAGGTTTGACGGCCGCTGCCGGCGGGTTATTTGATTACGCCGCAGGCAACCCGGGCGCCACCGCCGCCGAGCGGAGCCGGGTGATCGGCGTGGTTGTCACCGCCGGCATGCACCATGAGCGCCCGACCGCTGACGTCGCCAATCTTCAAGCGCGGGGCCAGTACCGGCTGTGAGGCATTACCGTTGGCATCCACATAAAGCGGGGGCAGGTCGCCGAGGTGGCCGTCGCCCCAGGGCGTGTCGTGCCTGGTGGTGGAGGCCGGATCGTAATGTCCGCCTGCTGCCAGTCCCGCCACCATTTTTCCATCCTTTTCCTTCGGTTCGCAGCCCGGGTTCTGGTGCAGGTGAAAGCCATGCAGGCCGGGTGTCAGGCCCTGTAAGGAGGGCGTGAAGACCAGCCCATACTTGGTTTTGGAAATGACAACCTGCCCGGCGCTGGCGCCGATTCCCTTGTCGTCAACGAGGTTCATGGGTACGACAACATCGGCGTGCACGGCGGCCGCTGTCGTTACCAGCAGCAATGCGGCGAGATTCTTCATTTTCCACTTCTCCTTTGTCTGGAATGAGCGAAATTTGCGGCCAGCGCCTGGCGGCGCGTATCTGGTAACTTAGTTAAAGAAGCGTGAATAATCCAGCCGCAGGGGCCGGGATTCAGGCCATGATTCCCAGGCGGCGCAACAACGGCAGCAGCGCAAGATAGCAGCCCGCGGTGGCCATCGACGACAGGGCGAGGCTGAGCCAGAAATTCAGGCCTTGTCTCAGCAGCAAGGGCAGTAGCAGAAACAGAACGAGCGAAGGAATCACCAGCCAGAAAATCTGGATCGAGAGATCGGCGATGCGTTCGGCTGGGGAGGATTCGACGTGGAGCCAGACAAATGCCAGCAGGGAGGTGAGCGGGAGCGATGCCAGCAGGGCCGCGAATCCGGTGGAACGCTTGGCAGTCTCGGAAATGGCGACGATGAGCAGCGAGGAGACAATGACCTTGAGTGCGTAGTAAAGCATGCTTGAAATCCTTGATGGCGGGCGCCGGTCTCTAGCGGCTGATGGTTTGAAAGGATGCGTGGATCGAGTCCTGGGCGGCATCATCGCCTCGGCCCCGGCCGGGAGTTCGAGAATACGCGCGGCCGGCTGGAGCGATCAAGCATGTTTATTTGAGCAGGGCGGAAAATAAACATTGTTGATGGCAGGGTAAACCGGTATAGTGCGCGCACCCGCAGGTCCTGCCAATCGGCATGCGGTTCTCTGAAACACGATCTCAAACGATCCCCTATTCGTCTGCCTCGATTGGTGTCACCGGCGATTAAATCAGCGTGACAGGCCGTCGCAGGAAACATTAATGACCATTGAAACACCTTTCACCAGCCTTGGCCTGGCCGAACCCCTTTTGCGTGCGATTGCCGATGCCGGCTACACCACGCCCACCCCGATTCAGGCGCAGGCCATTCCGCTGGTACTGGCGGGCGGTGACCTGCTCGCCGCGGCGCAGACAGGGACAGGAAAAACCGCCGGCTTCACACTGCCCATCCTGCATCACCTGTCCACGCGGCCAGCGCAGAACCCGAAGCCGGGGCGCCCGCGCAGCCTGATCCTGGTGCCGACCCGGGAACTGGCGGCACAGGTCGAGGAGTCGGTGAAGACCTATGGAAAATATCTGCCGCTGACGTCGATGGTGATGTTCGGCGGTGTCAACATCAATCCCCAGTTCAAGGCGCTGCGCGCGCGCGTCGATATCCTGGTGGCGACGCCGGGCCGCCTGCTTGACCACATGAGCCAGAAAACCGTGGACTTGTCCGGCGTGGAAATCCTCGTGCTGGACGAAGCCGACCGCATGCTCGACATGGGCTTCATTCGCGACATCAAGAAGGTGCTGGCGGTATTGCCAAAGCAGCGCCAGAACCTGCTGTTCTCCGCGACGTTCTCCGACGAGATCAAGGCGCTGGCGAACGGACTTTTGCACAATCCCGGCAGTGTGGAGGTGGCGCGGCGCAATACCGCTTCGGAGATGGTAGAGCAGTCCGTTCACCTGGTGCCGCAGTCGCACAAGAAAGACCTGCTCGCGCACCTCATCCGCCATCACGACTGGCAGCAGGTGCTGGTGTTCACCCGCACCAAGCACGGCGCCAACAAGCTGGCGGAAAAACTCATCAAGGACGGCATCACCGCCGCCGCGATCCACGGCAACAAGAGCCAGGGCGCGCGCACCAAGGCGCTGGCCGGCTTCAAGAGCGGCGAGGTGCGGGTGCTGGTCGCCACCGACATCGCCGCGCGCGGCATCGACATCGACCAGCTGCCGCAGGTGGTGAACTTCGAGCTGCCCAATGTGCCGGAAGACTACGTGCATCGCATCGGCCGCACCGGCCGCGCAGGCGCGAGCGGCTCTGCCCTGTCCCTGGTGGACAGCGAAGAGATGGGCTACCTAAAGGACATCGAGAAGCTGATCAAGCGCAATATCGTGCGCGTTGAAGTCGAGGGCTTTGTGCCGACGCCGCGCCCGGCGGCTTCGCCCGACGAGCGCCCGGCGCGCCCGCCACAGGGCCGGCAGGGACAGGGGCGGTCGCAACAGAGTCGTGAACCTCGCGGCAGGGAGCAACAGGGCAAGCCCCAGAAGAACCGGGATGCACGCAGCCAGCCGTCAGCAAACCGCCCGGCACAAGGGGCAGGCAAACCTGCAAGGTCTCCGGCGGCCGCAAGCCCGCAAAAACCGGCTCAGGCTGCGCGCAAGGCGCGTCCGCAAGCCGCGCTGTTCTCCGCCAAGCCGGGCTCACGCGGGCATTAAGAACGGCAGCTGATGCACGTGCAGCCGGGTGCACGGAATGCATGCCGACGGCATAATTGGCCTTGTGGATACCCTGCAAAGCTACGATCAGCTGCCTTACGATCGCCTGCCGTTTTCCGAAACCGAGCCGGATTTTCTGGCTGCGCTGGCGCAGTTGCACGGTTTCGCGGCGGCAGACACGCGCTCTGCGCGGGTGCTCGAACTCGGGTGCGCGCAGGGCGGCAACCTCATTCCCATGGCCGAACGCTACCCGCAAGGCGAGTTTCTCGGCATCGATCTTTCGCGCGTGCAGGTCGAAGAGGGCCAAACCTTCATCGCGCGCGCCGGGCTGGGGAATATTTCACTGTTGCACGGCGATATTGCCGCGCTTCCTGAAGGTCTTGGTGAGTTTGATTTCATCATCGCGCATGGTGTTTATTCCTGGGTGCCGGAAAGCGTACGCAAGGCGCTGCTTGCCGCCTGCCGCAGGCTGCTGAGGCCGCAGGGGGTCGCGTATGTCAGTTTTAACGTGTCAGCAGGGTGGCAGCTCTATGGGCAACTACGGCAACTGCTCCTGCGGAAGGACGATGCCGGGCTTTCCCCGATGCAGCGTGTCGAGCGGGCGCGCAGCCTGATCGCGGATACGGCGTTCGACGATGCGCGCTTGCGCAAGGAAGCGGATTACCTGATCAAGGCCTCGGCTTCCTATGTATTCCATGAGTATCTTTCCAACATCAACAACGCTTTCTCATTTCCAAATTTTGCCGGCGATGCAGGCGATCATGGCCTGCGCTACCTGGGCGATGCCGGCCCGCGCCGCGCACGCGTCGCGCTTGAAAACGATTGGGGGCTTTCTAGCGAAGCGCGCTACGAACGCTGGCTGGACGCGGAGGCAGCGCTGGATGAGGCGCTCGGCACGCGCTTTCGCCGGGCTCTGCTGGTGCGCGACGATGCTTCGCTGCCGCAGCCGCTGCATGCGGAGCTGCTGAAGCACCTTGCCTTCAGCGCGGAGCTGTCATCGGATGACGAGCTGGATTTCGCAGAGCCCTGCGATCAGCATTTCACTTCCAGTGCGGGGGAGCGCCTGCCGGCTGCTCATCCGCTGCTCAAGGCTTTCCTGGTCGCGGTTGCCAGCGCCTACCCTCAGGCGCTTGATTATGAGGCAGCGGCGAGCCGCGCGCTGGAGCTGACCCGCAACTATGGATATCGCGGAGAGGCCGACGAGGCCTTTCTGGAAGCCCTGCTCGATTTTGTGCAGCTGCAGGGTGTGCGCCCGCACGCCTTGGCGCTGCCCTGCGCCGCGGAGCCAGCGGATTTTCCGCGGGCATCGAAGCTTGCGCGCATGCAGGCCTCGGCACCAGGCTGGCCGGTGACCAATGTTTTCCATCAGGCACTGGACATCGACGAGTGGGGCCGCCGGCTGCTGGCCGTTCTGGATGGTAGCCTTTCGGTCGGCGCGCTGGGCGCACGTCTGCTGAAGGCGCTTGGCGGCGCGGATATCCGAGCCACTCCGGAACAGTCAGCGGAACAGGTGCAGCACTACCTGGATTTCTTTCGCCGTCAGGGTCTGTTGCGCTGATCGGCTCACGCCAGGAGGCGCCAATGCCTGACAGCCTGACCTCCCGGCATTTTCCGATTCAAAGCACGTCGGCGGCGTAGTCCGCCAGGCGCGAACGCTCGCCGCGCGCCAGCGTCACGTGGCCACTGTGCGGCCAGCCCTTGAAGTGGTCGACCACGTAGGTCAGGCCTGAACTGCCCTCGGTCAGGTAGGGCGTGTCGATCTGCGAGATGTTGCCCAGGCAGACGACCTTGGTGCCGGGGCCAGCGCGCGTGATCAGGGTCTTCATCTGTTTCGGCGTGAGGTTCTGCGCTTCGTCGATGATGAGGAACTTGTTGATGAAGGTGCGGCCGCGCATGAAGTTGAGCGACTTGATCTTGATGCGGCTGCGGATGAGGTCCTGCGTGGCGGCGCGGCCCCAGTCGCCGGCCTCGTCGTCGGTCTTGTTCAGCACGTCGAGGTTGTCTTCCAGCGCGCCCATCCACGGCGTCATCTTTTCTTCTTCGGTGCCGGGCAGGAAGCCGATGTCTTCCCCCACCGGAACCGTCACGCGAGTCATGATGATCTCGCTGTAGATTTTCTTTTCCAGCACCTGCGCAAGGCCTGCAGCCAGGGTGAGCAGGGTCTTGCCGGTGCCGGCCTGGCCGAGCAGGGTGACGAAATCGATTTCCGGATCCATGAGCACGTTGAGCGCGAAGTTCTGCTCGCGGTTCCTGGAGGTGATGCCCCACACGTTGTTCTTGTGGTGGCCGTAGTCCTTGATGGTTTCCAGCTCGACGGTCTTGCCCTTCACGGACAGCACCTTGGCGTAGAAGGGGTTGTCGGATTCCTGGTAAACGAAGCCGTTCACAAGAAAGCCATCGGTCATCGGGCCGTTGATGCGGTAATAGGTGTGGCCGTTGGCCTGCCACGACTCCATGCCCTTGCCATGCTTGTCCCAGAAATCGGCAGGCAGTTCGGTGACGCCGGTGTAGAGGAGGTCGGTGTCTTCAAGCACCTTGTCGTTGAAGTAGTCCTCAGCCGCCAGACCCAGTGCACGCGCCTTGATGCGCATGTTGATGTCTTTCGACACCAGCACCACCTGGCGCCTGGGATGCTTTTTGCTGAGGTGCACCACCACGCCAAGGATCTGGTTGTCGACCTTGCTTGCCGCGAGCGAAACCGGCAGCGGGCCATCGATGGCCTCGGTCTGCAGGAACAGGCGCCCGGTGGCGGCTTCGTGGCTGGGCGGGCCAAGCGGGATACCCTCGTCCATGTTGTCCCAACTGCGCACCAGGTCGTCGAGGAAGCGGCTGGCCTGGCGCGCGTTGCGCGAGACTTCGCTCATGCCCTTCTTGTGCTGGTCGAGCTCTTCCAGCGTGATGATGGGAATCAGCAGGTCATGTTCCTGGAAGCGGAACAGGCAGGTCGGGTCGTGCATCAGTACGTTGGTGTCGAGGACGAATAACTTGGTTGCTGCGGAAGTTTTTTTGGCCATGTATCGCGCTTATTTCAGGGTTTTTACGAAATTGAGGACTTCCTCGGCATGTCCGGGCGCCTTGACACCGCGCCACTCGCGGACCAGCGTGCCTTTGCGGTCGAACACGAAGGTGCTGCGCTCGACGCCGCGCACCTGTTTGCCATACATGTTTTTCAGTTTCATGACGCCGAACAGTTCGCACAGTTTTTCGTCCGGGTCGGAGATGAGCTCGAAGGGGAGGTCCAGCTTGGCCTTGAAGTTCTGGTGCGATTTAAGGCTGTCGCGAGAAACGCCGGCGATCATGGCACCGGCCCTGGCGAATTTCGCGGCCAGGTCGCGGAATTCCATGCCTTCGGTGGTGCAGCCGGGCGTGTTGTCTTTGGGATAGAAGTAAAGTACTACTGCCTTGCCCTGCTGGGCGGAGAGCTTGAAAGGTCCGCTGGTGGAGTCGGCCTCGAAATCCTGGATGTCTGGATACGTCATGTCTGTTTCAGCCAATACTGATGCCATTGTGGACTCACCGCGTGCGCCAGGCAACTATAAAAAACATCCGCGTCTACGGCCATGATCGGTAAGGTTTTTTTGTGGCCGACAGGTTTGCGCCGCCCCTCGCCCGGTGCGGTGAATTGCCTGGAGCGGGCATCCGGTGAAGAAAATTGAGAAAAATGGAATAAAGCGCATTGCGGCCCAGTCTTTATATCCGGGTCGACTGGGTTCGTGTTGTCTGGGAGGACCCAAATAGTTCGATCAAACGATATTCTTGAACCGAAGGAGATAAACATGAAATTCGCTGGTCTTTTGGGCGCGGCCCTGTTTGCCCTAGCAACCCTGTCCGGTTGCGCGACTCAGCAGGAGGCACCCACTTCCAAAGTGGTATACCACATCAATGACGCCAGCGTCGCCCGCGCCGCCATGAACAATATCCGCAACCATCTGGACGCGGAACCGGGCGCGAAGATCGTGGTGGTGACCCACGGCAAAGGCATCGATTTCCTGCTGAACGACGCCAAGGATGACAAAGGCGAGGCCTATACGGCTCAGGTCGCAGGCCTCAAGGAGCGCGGTGTGACCTTCGACGTTTGCGCCAACACGCTCAAGGCCCGCAAGCTGGACAAGAACGCGGTCATCCTTGAAGCGCAGGTCGTGCCTTCCGGCGTTGCCGAAATCGGCAAGCTGCAGGCGAAAGAGGGCTATGTTTACCTGAAGCCCTGATCCCGGCTTCAGTTTCCTTGAAGGCCGCGCAAGCGGCCTTTTTTTTCGGCCGTCGAACGATCCTGGAATCTTTTCAGCGAAGCCTGCCTTTGAGCAGCACGATGGCGGCGCCGCTGCCGCCGTCGACCGGGCGGGCCTGACAGAAAGCCAGCACGTCATCGCGCTGCACCAGCCAGTGGCGCAGCTTGTGTTTGAGCACGGGTTCGCGGTTTCTGGAGCGCAGGCCCTTGCCGTGCACGATGCGCACGCAGCGGCGGTCGTTGCGCGCGCAGGCGTGCAGGAATTCCGCCAGGGCGAGACGCGCCTCGTCCGAGCGCAGGCCGTGCAGGTCGAGCTCGGCCTGGATGACCCAGCCGCCGCGCTTCAGCTTGCGCAAGGCTGCGGCGGGGACGCCGGGTCTGGAAAAGAAAAGCTCTTCGCCGCTCTCGATGACATCCTGGCCGAGTATTTCCCAGGGATCGGACAGCGAGTCGGCCAGTACCTGCCTGTCGTCCATCAGGCGCTGCCGCGGAACGGGCTTGATCCGCGGGCGGGGTGGGGTCGCCCGGTTGGCGGGCGGCAGGGCGATGGCATCCGCCACCTCCTGTCGGAAGAGTTCGAGTTCTTCCTGACCGGAGGCGGGCGGCTTCATCAGACGGCGCCGAGATTATCCAGATAGCGCTCGGCATCGAGCGCGGCCATGCAGCCGGAGGCGGCGCTGGTCACGGCCTGCTTGTAGATGTGGTCCTGCACGTCGCCGGCGGCGAATACGCCCGGCACGCTTGTCGCCGTGGCGTTGCCGGCGCGGCCGCTCTTGGTGACGATGTAGCCGTGTTCGAGCTCCAGCTGGCCCTCGAACAGATCGGTATTGGGCTTGTGGCCGATGGCAATGAAAATGCCGGTGAGCGGGATGTCCTGGGTGACGCCGGTCTGGACATGCTTGATGCGCATGCCGTTCACGCCGGTTTCGTTGCCCAGCACTTCATCCAGCACATGGTCGGTCTGCAGGGTGATCTTGCCTTCCTTAACCTTGTCCATGAGGTGGTCGACCATGATTTTTTCCGCCTTGAATTTGTCGCGGCGGTGCACAAGGGTCACGTGGTTGGCGATGTTGGCGAGATACAGCGCCTCTTCCACGGCGGTATTCCCGCCGCCGACCACGGCCACGTTCTGGTTGCGGTAAAAGAACCCATCACAAGTGGCGCAGCCCGATACACCCTTGCCCATGAAAGCCTGTTCCGAAGGCAGGCCGAGGTACATGGCCGAGGCACCGGTAGCGATGATGAGCGCGGCGCAGGTGGAGATGCCGCTGTCTCCGATCAGCGTGA
>DAIMZB010000035.1:0-14731 GCA_036734185.1 Thiobacillaceae bacterium
GAGGAAGGGCTATACACTGAAAAGCCCTGGCGCCTGCCCGATGCGCACTTGTGCTTCGCGCCGCCCGAGGTGGCTGTCGAGGTTGGCCCCCTGCCGGCGATGGGCGCGGGAGGCATTACGTTTGGCTGTTTCAACAAGGCGGAGAAAGTCAATGCGCGTGTGATCGCATGCTGGTCGAAAATACTTCATGCCACTCCCGGCAGCCGGCTGTTTCTCAAAAGCAAACCATTTAGCCACGCTCCCCTCGCCAGGCTTTGCCGGGAGCGGTTTGCCGCGCATGGCATCGGGGCCGAGCGACTGATCCTGGAAGGCGATTCGGGATTCACGGAATATCTGGAGAGCTACGGTCGCGTCGATATCGCGCTTGATCCGTATCCTTACAACGGCGGCACGACCACAGTTCAGGCATTGTGGATGGGCGTACCAACCCTGGCGCTGCGCGGTGACCGTTACGTAGCGCATATGGGCGAGAGCATTCTGAACTCGGTGGGGATGCCCGACTGGGTCGCAGCAGATGAGGCCGAATATGTCGCCAAGGCAGTGGCTCATGCGGGTGACCTGACGGCGCTTTCTGCGTTGCGTGGCGAACTGCGGCAGCGCCTGCTCGCATCGCCGATTTGCGATGCGCCGCGCTTTGCTCAAAACGTCACGGATGCCTTCCGCGGGATGTGGCGGGAATGGTGCAAACATGCGCACTGAAATTGATGCAGGCGCGCTGGTCGAACGCGGCAAGACACTGCACCGGCAGGGCAGGCAGGATGAGGCGGAGGCGCTTTACCGGCAGGCGCTTGAGGTCGATTCTGAGAATGCTGACGCCCTCCACATGCTCGGCGTGATTGCCAACCAGCGCGGCGAGTACAAGCAGGCGGCCTCGCTCATTGGCAAGGCGATCCAGAGAAAGCCTGGGGCTGAGCATTTCCATTCCAATCTCGGGCTTGCGTTAATGGGATCCGGCGAGCTGGATGCTGCGTGCATTGCCTTTCTTGCAGAACTGGAGCGTTTTCCGGCCAGTCATGCCAGCCATGTGAATCTGGGCGCGCTACTGCACAAGCTGCGCAGGTACGAGCAAGCGATCGAGCATTATCGAACAGCCTTGTCGATGCTGCCGGACGATTTCGAAGTTCTGAACAATCTGGGCGTTGCGCATCTGGAGCTCCGTCAATTCGAGTCAGCGGAAGAGGTGGCCCGCAAAAGCCTGGGCCTCCGGGGAGCAAACCCGGAGGCGCTTAACCTGCTGGGCCTGGTGAGCAGGCAGCAAGGCCGCCCGGAGGATGCGCTCGGCTACTTCATTGAAGCGCTGAAACTGAAGCCCATGGGCGCGGAAATTCTTTTCAATGCAGGCGTCGCGTGCCGGGAGATGGGGGACTACGAGAGGGCGCTGGCCTATTACGACCAGGCCCTGGCACTCAAGCCCGACTATCCGGATCCTCATTACAGCCGTGGCAGGGCGCTTCTAGCGCTTGGCAGGTTCGAGGAAGGATGGCGAGAGCATGAATATGGCCTGTTGTGCGGCGAGCGCAGTCCGCGACCGCGACCGTATCCGGTTTGGGCGGGCGGGGCGCTGGAAAATCGAGTGCTCCTGTTGAGCGCCGAACAGGGGCTGGGCGACGAGATCATGTTTGCCTCTGTTTTGCCTGATGTCATTGAGCGTGCAAGCCAGTGCATTGTGGAATGCGATGCCCGGCTACTGCCAATTTATCGGCGCTCGTTTCCTTCGGTCACCCTGATCCCACGCAGCTTTGTGGCTGAGCCTGATCCAGCAGAGCAAATCGAGCGCATTGATCTGCAGTTGCCGTTGGGCAGTTTGCCCCTGCATTACCGCAGAAGCGCTGCGGATTTCCCCCGTCACAATGGCTATCTCAAGGCTGATCCAGCGAAAGTGGCCGACTGGAAAAACCGGCTGGATGCGTTGGGACCTGGGCTGAAGATCGGCATCAGCTGGCGCGGCGGCACGCCAAAGACCGGCAGCGACCGACGCTCGCTGCCGCTCGAGGAGTGGATGTCACTGCTTGGCAGGCAGGGAATCCAGTTTGTCAGCTTGCAATACACGGAATGCAGTGAGGAAATCGCAGCGCTCGCGCGCAGGCATGGCGTTAACGTGACGCACTGGCAGCAGGCGATCGAGGATTATGAGGAAACCGCTGCGCTTGTCAGCGCGCTGGATTTTGTGATCACCATACAAACGGCGATTTTCCACTTGTCCGGTGCCTTGGGCAGGCCGGTGTGGGGCATGATTTCGGATCCGCCTGAGTGGCGTTATCAGCAAAAGGGCGAGTCGTTGCCCTGGTATCCGAGCGCACGGCTTTTCAGGCAGCGAACGCCCGGCGACTGGCAGCAGGTTCTGAAAGATGTTTCGGCCAGTTTGGATGACCTTGTTAGGTCAGGGGCATGAATGTAGATTGGTCGATTGTTTTGTCCAGACAGGCGAGAGATTATGCTGCCGCCCGCCTGTTTGAGATTGTGCCGCCTCGGGCTCATAAACTTGCCTTTAAACTTCAGTCAATGGAGATTTCGCAATGATTCGCGTGTTTGTCGGCTACGACACCAAGCTGCCCGTGCTGTTCAACGTGTTGCAGCACAGCATTGTGACGCGATCCAGCGAGCCGGTGGCAATAACGCCAATCGTTTTGCCGCAACTGCGTGCGATACATGACCGAGAAAGGCATCCGCTGGCCTCGACCGAGTTCTCCTTTACCCGTTTTTTGGCGCCCAGCCTGTGCAATTTCGAGGGCTGGTCGATCTTTATGGACAATGACATGATCGTGCTTGATGACATCGCCAAGCTGTGGGCCTTGCGCGACGAGAGATATGCTGCCATGGTGATCAAGCATAACCATCAGCCCAGGGAGGAGGTCAAGTTTCTTGACCGTGTACAGACCAAATATGAAAAAAAGAACTGGTCCAGTGTCATCCTGTTCAACAATGCGAAATGCAGGGCGCTCACCCCGGAGTACGTGAATACCGCAACGGGCCTGGAGTTGCATCAGTTCAAATGGCTGGGCAGCGACGATCTGATCGGCAGCCTGCCGCATCGCTGGAACCATCTGGTCGGTTATGATGAGCCCAACGAGGATGTTTCCCTGGTGCACTACACGCTGGGCGGCCCGTATTTCAAGGAAAACGAGGACTGCGAGCATGCCGATGCCTGGCGCAAGGAGCGTGACCATATGCTTTATTGCGCACAGCGTGGCGAAACGGCCTGAGGAAAAGATACGGAGAAGCCGAATGAACCTGGATAACCTGATTACTGCCTTCGACAATAGCCTGCGCACGGTTTTCGCCCCCGCGCGCGCCGCACGCCCCAATCCCGCCTCAAGCTTGCCCGAGACCGAGCTGAGCGAAACTGAAAAACGTGAGGTCGAGGCGTTGATGCGGGTGAATCATGTGGGCGAGGTGTGCGCGCAGGCGCTGTACCAAGGGCAGGCAATGACGGCACGAAATCCCGAGGCGCGCGCCGCGCTCGAGGAGGCGGCGCGCGAGGAAACCGACCATCTGGCCTGGTGTGAGAGCCGCATTGAGGAACTGGGCGGGCGCAAGAGCCTGCTCAATCCGCTATGGTATGCCGGCTCGTTCGCCCTGGGGGCGGCCGCAGGTGTGCTCGGCGACAAGTGGAACCTGGGGTTTCTTGCCGAAACAGAGCGGCAGGTGGAGGCGCATCTCGATGAGCATCTGCGTCAACTGCCCGGTCAGGATGCCAAAAGTCGTGCGATTGTGCAGCAAATGAAGGAAGACGAGATTCGCCACGCGCAGACCGCAGTACATTATGGCGCGGCGGAATTGCCGCCACCAGTGAAGGCGACGATGCGCGGGATGTCAATGGCGATGAAGCGCATTGCACATCGCGTTTAATGCATCCAAGCCACTTTGAAGTCGAAATTTTTGACTGATTGCCTGGACTAAAGCTCTAGCAGGCATGGGTAATAAAGATCCAGGCGCAATGCACCTGGGTTCTGGTCCAGGTAGCTATAGACGTGATTGTTGTGACTCAACAGACGATCCACGCGCGTGATAATGTTAATGACGTCCACATCCGCGATCTTTCCCTTCTGTGCAGCCAACAGCCAAAATATGAATTGGACGAGTGCATAGGGAAAAATACAGTAAAGAAAGGTCGCAATGTAATTGCCGGCAGTTGGAGCGTTGGGGAAGCCGCTGTTTACGAATTTCACAGACAGGTATTTTTCGCCATAGGGCTGGTACGTTTCAGTGAGTTCAAATGCAGCTTTGTCGCGATAGCTCATTACCTCCCGATAAAAAGCCTCACATTCAGCTTCTGTTTTTGCAGCGACGGCTTGCTGGACTAGCAGGCTTTGGGTCAGTTCTGGACCCAGATAAATTTGAGCTTGTTTTGTGTCCAACATTGAGACGATAAATTTCCAGAAGCGTCCCGCCGCCGAAGGGGCTGGCTTGAGCTGTTTAAGTTTTGACTTTTCTCTGATTTCGTAAATGCGCTGTTTGGGTTTGGCGCAAAGCCGCTGAACCTCGATCATTCCAAGTCCGCGTGCGCCGCTTTGTTGGGATTTTACAGCCAGCTGAACCAGGATTTCTGCAATGCCTGTGATGCGTGTTGCTAAGGGAAAACGCTGCTCTGCCATGGCCTGTTTTACAAAGGATTCAATTTGCAGGCTGACTTGCTCATTCCCCTCCAAAAAAAAGACAGCTTCTGAAGGCCCGCCTTCAGTGATCTGAAATTGATCTTTTGTGTCTGTAGTGAGTACAAGTCGGACAATTTCCGGGCAGGACAAATTCGCGGTGACCAGGCGCCTAGAACCATAGTTGCAGTTCGTGCGCGGATAATCTCGGCATATGGAAGGCAGCAGATTTTCAGAATGCTTGTGAACACTGCATAGTCCCGTTTCGTCCAATAAAACGCATCTACCTTCTGCATCCATGCAAAGCGATAACTTTTCGCCGGAGTCTTCAATCTTTTTATCCACTGCCGCCAACAAGCTCTGTTTTAGCTTGGTAGGTTCGAGGGCCTCCCATTTCGCTGCTGTCGTTGTATCGAGCGCAATCTTCCAGCCTTGACAGCAGTTGAACGTGCATTGGCCGCCCAGGCAGTGAAACGAATCGAGTACTTTTAGACGAAAGGACTGCATCTTAAAAGGGTGCGGTTAGGAAACCAGAATTACACTTAAGACATTATAAAAGGGAAAGTTGCGGCGCAGCCCCGCCGTTTGGTTGGCCTGGAGGAGAAACGGCGCCTGTGCAGAGTGACCGCGCTCGCTATTCCAAACCTTAAAGATCCATCAGGCACTGATAATAAAGATCGAGGCGCAGTGCCGCAGTATTCTGCTGCAGGTAAAGGTAAATGTGGTCATTGTGTCCCAGCATCCGTTCCGACCGGCTGATCATGGACAGGACAGATTCATCACTCACTTTGCCCTTTTGATTTGCCTGCAGCCACAGAAGCAGTTGTATGAGCGCGAAAGGGAAGATGCAATACAGGAAAGTGGCAATGAAATTACCGCCGGCCGGTGTTGCGGGGAAACCGCTATTGACGAATTTTACCGAGAGGTACTTTTCCCCATAAAGCTGATTTGCTTCCGACAGATCGAAAACCGCGCTGTTCCGATAACCCAACATTTCTTCATATAGCGCAGTGCATTCCACGTCCGTCTGTGCCGCTATGGCGCGCTGAACAAATTCGTTTTGTGTGATTGTCCGGTCGAAATAGCCTTGCGCATCGGGTGTGCCAAGGGCAGAAACGATGAATTTCCAGAAGCGTCCGGCCAAGGCGGGTTGCGGCCTGAGGTGCCGTAGCCTGGTTTTCTGGTTGAGCTCGTATAAGTGTTGCCTGGGCTTGGCGCATAGCCGTTGCACCTCGGACAAATTCAGTATGCCCTGCTGACGCTTTTGTTCCAGCCGAACCAGGATTTCCGCGATCCCTGCGATGCGTACTGCCAAGGAGAATCGCTGCTCAGCCAGCACCAGATTTGTGAAATCCTCGAGTTGCTGGCCGATTTGTCCGGCAAGCCCGCCCAGCTCGACGGGAGAAGGAAAGCCATCCTCGCTGATCTGAAACTGGTCTGTTGTATTGGCAGCGAGCACAAGGCGAACGATTTCCGGGCAGGACAAATTCGCGGTTGCCAGTTTCTTCATGCCGTAGTTGCAGGCAATGCGCGGATAATCCCTGCAGGTGGCCGGAAGCAGTTCTTCGGTCTGCTTGTGGATATTGCAGAGCCCGGTTTCATCCAGCATGATGCACGCGCCATCTTCACTTCTGTGCATTGAAAGAATTTCCTGGTGCGCTGCCGGATTTCTTTCTATGGCGGCCAGGAGGCCTTGCTTGAACGCGCCGGGCTCAAGCGTTTCCCATTTCGCCACTATCTCGGGGTTAAGCGTGATTTCCCAGCCCTTGCAACAGGTAAAGGGGCAATCCCCGCCCAGGCAATGGAATGAATCAAGCGCTTTTAGCCGAAAGGACTGCATTGTCAGGGGGTTAAAATCCCGGAATCAGACTGTGGGCGTCCATTATATGAGGGAAGGCTGCCCGTAAAACCAGGAATCGGCGATGACATTTTTTAAAGACAATCTGGCGGCGCTGCCTGAGGTGCAGGGTAGCAAGCTCAGACTTTTTGATGATTCCGGCCGCGAAGTGGCGGTGATTGAAAATGCCCCCGGCACCGCGGGGTCGTTTCGCGTGTATGCCTATCTGGTCGGGAAATATGGCTTAATCAATGCGGCGGCGGCCCAGGAGGCGCTGTCGATCTATGCCGAGCATACTGAGGACGCGCGCCTGAACCCTGGCAAGCACCCCAACATTGACCGGCTGATGGAGATCCAGACAGTCGGCAAGGCGCTTGGCGCCCGGGTCGAATAGGTTCAGGCTTCAGCGATCTCGAAGTCGTGCGTCACTTCGGCGACTTTCCCCAACATGATGCTTGCCGAACAGTATTTCTCGGCGGAAAGCCTAACTGCCTGATCGACCCGTTTGGGGTCCAACCCCTTGCCGCTGATAATGAAATGGACGTGGATCCTAGTAAACACCTTGGGATCGGTTTCGGCCCGTTCGGCATCGATTTCGGCCACGCAATCGGTCACGGGCTGGCGGCTTTTTTTAAGGATGTGGATAACGTCGAAGGCAGTGCACCCGCCCATGCCCAAAAGCAGCATTTCCATGGGCCGGACGCCCAGGTTCTGGCCGCCGGCATCGGGCGGGCCGTCCATGACCACGGTATGGCCGGACTCGCTCTGTCCGGCGAAGCTGACGCCTTCGATCCACTTGATGCGGGCTTTCATGGGGACTCCAGTCAAAGATTCTTCCGGGCTCTTATACCATAGGGCGGGGCGGCTTTTGGCGGATTGCAGGCCGGCATTGACACATTTCGGGTTTGGCCCTTAAAATCTCGCTCTTTTCGAGTGCTGCCCTGTTGGCGGCGCCATAGACTTGGGACCAGAGGTTGCGATGAAAACCTTTTCCGCAAAACCGCATGAAGTGAAGCGCGACTGGTTCGTGGTGGATGCCACGGATGTTGTGCTGGGCCGCCTGGCTGCCGAAATTGCCCGCCGTCTGCGCGGCAAGCACAAAGCCATCTACACGCCTCACGTTGATACCGGCGACTACATCGTGGTGGTAAATGCCGACAAGATCCGCGTGACCGGTAACAAGGAGCAGGACAAGAAATACTACCGCCACTCCGGTTATCCGGGCGGCATTTACGAAACCACCTTCGGCAAGATGCAGGCCCGTTTCCCCGGCCGCGCGCTGGAGAAGGCTGTCAAGGGCATGCTGCCCAAAGGACCGCTGGGCTACGCCATGATCAAGAAAATGAAGGTCTATGCCGGCACCGAGCATCCCCATGTCGCCCAGCAGCCGCAAACTCTCGAAATCAAGGGTTAATTAACCATGATCGGTAACTACAACTATGGTACCGGCCGCCGCAAGGAAGCAGTGGCCCGCGTGTTCATCAAGGCAGGTTCCGGCAATATCGTCGTGAACGGCAAGCCGGTTGACACCTTCTTCTCGCGCGAAACCGGCCGCATGATCGTGCGCCAGCCGCTGGTACTGACCAACAGCTCGGACAGGTTCGACATCATGGTCAACGTGACCGGTGGCGGCGAGTCCGGCCAGGCCGGTGCGGTGCGTCACGGCATTACCCGCGCGCTGATCGATTATGACGCCAGCCTCAAGCCTGCCCTCAAGGCGGCCGGCCTGGTGACTCGCGACGCCCGTGCGGTTGAGCGCAAGAAGGTCGGCTTGCACAAAGCCCGCCGCCGCAAGCAATTCTCCAAGCGTTAATTCGCTTGTCCCGGAAAAAGCCACCTGCGGGTGGCTTTTTTCTTGCCATAATTCGACTATCAGAGTTTGGAGCAACGGAAATGATCAAGGTTGGAATCGTCGGCGGCACTGGTTACACGGGCGTGGAATTGCTGCGCCTGCTGGCCCGCCATCCCCAGGTTGAGCTGACCGCCATCACTTCACGCAAGGAAGCGGGCATGAAGGTGGCGGACATGTTCCCCAACTTGCGCGGCCGGGTCGGCTTGGCGTTTTCCACGCCTGAGGAAGCCGGACTCGAAAAATGCGATGTGGTGTTCTTCGCCACTCCCAACGGCGTGGCCATGCAACAGGCGCGCAGCCTGCTTGATGCGGGCGTGAAGGTCATCGACCTGGCGGCCGACTTTCGCATCAAGGATATCAAGGAGTGGGAAGCCTGGTACAAGATGGAGCATGCCTGCCCTGACCTGGTGAGTGAAGCGGTCTACGGCCTGCCCGAAGTCAATCGCGAGGCCATCAGGAAGGCGCGGCTCATCGCCAATCCCGGTTGCTACCCTACTGCGACCCAGCTCGGCTTTTTGCCGCTGATCGAAAACGGTCTGGTGGACACGTCACACCTCGTCGCGGACTGCAAATCGGGCGTCTCTGGTGCGGGGCGCAAGGCGGAGACCCACATCCTGTTCGCGGAGGCTGCCGACAACTTCAAGGCGTATGCCGTGCCCGGCCACAGGCATTTGCCCGAGATCAGGCAGGGGCTGTCGCTGGCTGCCGGTCACAAGGTCGAGTTGACCTTCGTACCGCACCTGACGCCCCTGATCCGCGGCATTCACGCCACCCTGTATGCAAAATTGACCGCGGACGCAGATTTGCAGGCGCTTTATGAGAAGCGTTACGCCAACGAGCCCTTTGTCGATGTGTTGCCGGCCGGTTCGCACCCGGAAACGCGCTCGGTGCGCGGTGCCAATGTCTGTCGCATCGCCTTGCACCGGCCGCAGGGCAGTAACGTGGTGGTGGTGCTGTCGGTGATCGACAACCTGGTCAAGGGAGCGGCCGGGCAGGCGGTGCAAAACATGAATCTGCTGTTTGGCTTCCCGGAAGCGACGGCCATCGACGACATTGGCCTGCTCCCCTGAAAGGCGGGAACTTCCTTAATGGAAACAAGGTCTTTGCTTGACTGGCCCTGTGCTTTGCGGATAATTGATCACTAATCTACACAAGGAGTGCCCCATATGAACGCCATGACTGAAACCCCGCTGAACTTCACTGACAGCGCGGCCAACAAAGTGAAGAACCTGATCGACGAAGAAGGCAATCCGGACCTCAAGCTGCGTGTTTTCGTCACCGGCGGCGGTTGCTCCGGCTTCCAGTACGGCTTCACCTTCGACGAAGTGCAAAACGACGATGACACCGTCATGCAAAAGAACGGCGTCACCCTGCTGATCGACTCCATGAGCTTCCAGTATCTGGTGGGCGCAGAGATCGACTACAGCGAAGGCCTGGAAGGCGCACAGTTCGTGATCAAGAACCCGAACGCCACCACCACCTGCGGTTGCGGATCTTCCTTCTCGGTTTGATCGGGCGACACATCCCCGCGAAAAAGGACTCCTCGCGAGTCCTTTTTTCTTGTCCGGCAACTCCTGGTAAGCCGCAAGGAGACTGACGTGCTCAGAACTCTTGAACCCGAGTTGATGCGCGATCCCGATCAGGCCCGGGCGTACGCCGAGGCTGATTTTTCGGAAACCGACGACCGTTTCGTAGCGCGTTTCAGCGAGTTGTTCGGTCCGGATTTTGTCGGGGAGATACTGGATTTAGGGTGCGGCCCAGGCAATATCGCCTTGCGCATGGCACGCATGTTCCCATCATCCACGGTCACTGGCGTGGACGGCTCGGCAGCGATGCTGGACATCGCCCGCAGGCGTGCCGCCGCAATGCGCGAGGAGGCCTTCAGAATCCGCTTCGTGGAGTCGGTATTGCCCTCCGCCGTGCTGCCGATGCACAGCGCGGATGCAGTGGTATGCAACAGCCTGCTGCACCATTTGCACGAACCTTCGGGGCTGTGGCTGACACTCAGACAGGTCGCGGTCCGCCGCGCGCCGGTGCTGGTCGTGGATTTGCGCAGGCCGGAAACGGAGGCTGCAGCGCGGCGGATCGTTGAAACCTATGCGCTTAACGAACCCGAGGTGCTGCGCAGGGATTTTTACAATTCATTACTTGCCGCATTCGAGGTGGACGAGGTGAGGGATCAGTTGCAACGAGTTGGGCTTCACGGATTGGATGTTCAGCCCGTCGGAGACAGGCACCTTGAAATATCCGGGCGCATGCCTGGCTGAAATGCCTGTCGGCCAGGCCCGGAATGTCGATTGCTGCTGGCCTGGCGCTGCTCTTTACCGGGGGTAGATTGCGCCGAGAATGCGCGGCCCCTTCGCGCCGGTGACTGCGGGCAGGTTTCCAGGTCTTCTGTCCAGGCAGGCCTTGGCCAGCCAAGCGAAAGCGAGCGCTTCCATCCAGTCCGGGTCAATGCCAAGCGCGGCAGTGGAGGCCACTGGCTTGCCGGACAGGTTTGCCAGCCTGTTCATCAGCACGGCGTTGTGGGCGCCGCCGCCGCAGACATAGAGTGCGCTGTGCCCTGCACAGAATTGCCGTGCCGCATCGACGATGCCGCGCGCGGTCAGTTCGAGCAGAGTCGCCTGAACGTCCTCGGGCGTTTCGCCGCCGCCAAGCAGGCTTTGCAGCCAATGCTGGTTGAACTGTTCGCGCCCGGCGCTTTTGGGCGGCTGGGCCGCGAAGAAGTCATGTGCGAGCATGCGGCCAAGCAACTCGGCCTGGGCGGTCCCACGCCCCGCCCAGGAACCCTTCTCGTCAAAAGGCTTGCCTAGATGCCTCTCGATCCATGCGTCCATCAGCAGATTGCCGGGGCCGCAATCGAAGCCAGTGACCGGGCCGTCCGGCGGCAGGTCGGTGAGGTTGGCGATTCCGCCGATGTTGACGATCACACGGTGCTCGGCGGCGCTGGTCAGCATGGCGGCGTGAAATGCCGGCACCAGTGGGGCGCCCTGCCCCCCGGCCGCAATATCCCGACTACGAAAATCGACGATGCTGGTGATGCCGGTGAGTTCCGCCAGTCGGGCGCCGCTGACAAGCTGCACGGTATAGCCCGACTCGGGGCGATGGCGGATAGTCTGCCCGTGGCAGCCGATGGCGGCAATCTGGCCGGGATCGGTTTTGGCTTTCTGGAGCAGCGCCTCCGTGGCCTGGGCATAGAGCTGAGACAGTTCCTGGGACAGGCAAAAGGCGAGATGAAGTTCGTCGGGCTGCGGGCCATGCAAGGCGAGCAGCCGTGTCTTCAGCGCGTCTGGATAGGGCAGATAGTGGGTTTGGACAAGCCTGGGAGGGCCGTCTTGGGGAAAACTGGCGAGAACGGCGTCTACGCCGTCGAGGCTGGTGCCGGACATGAGGCCGACGTAGAGATCGGCCTCATGAGTTCTGGCGTTGCTCAATCGAGCGCGGCGAGATCCGTGCCGCGCAGCTGATCCAGGCGCTGGGCCCAGACTGCTGTTTGCTCCTTGAAGCGCGTGCGTTGCGCAAGCGGCAAGGGGGGCGAGCCGGGCAGCTTGACGGTGACCGGGTTGCGAGGCTCGCCGCTAATGCGGACTTCATAGTGCAAATGCGGTCCGGTAGCGGTACCGGTCATGCCGACAAAACCAATGATCTGGCCCTGCGAGACGGCCGCGCCGGGGCGAAGGCCTTTGGCAAAACCGCTCAGGTGCGCATAGTAGGTTTCGAGGCCGCTGTTATGCCGCAGGATGATCAAATTGCCATAGCCGCCCTTTTGCCCCGTGAAGGACACGACCGCATCCCCGACAGCCTTGACGCGTGCGCCGATCGGTGCGCCGAAATCGGTGCCGGTGTGGGCGCGATGGAAGCCGTAAACGGGGTGCAGGCGGGAGTTGCTGAAACTGGAAGTGATTCTGGAGAACTCCAGCGGCGAACGCAGAAAGCCCTTGCTCAGCGCCTCGCCTGTGGGCGTGTAGTACTCTTCCCTGCCTGACGCCGTGCGGTAAAGCACCGCGCGATAAGGTTTGCCGGCGTTGACGTACTCGGCTGAAAGAATTTTGCCTTCGCCTGTGGGTTCGCCGTTGCGGTATTCCATTTCATAAACGATCGAGAAGGTGTCACCCTTGCGCAGATCGGTGCGGAAATCCAGTTGGGTGCCAAAGATGTCGGCCATTTTCACGGCCACGCTGTCAGGCAGGCTCGCGGCTTCGGTCGCTGCAAACAGCGAGCTTTCAATGCGGCCGGAACGCATGACAGTACGACTTTCCACCAGAGCCCGAGGCTGATCCAGCACGAAGGTTTCCCCTTGGCGCGAGATGCGGTTGAGCGTCCCGTCCGAACTGGTCAGGCGCAGTTCCTGAAGTTCGCCCTTTTCGCTGATATCTGCCAGAACGCGCTGGCCAGAACGCAGGCTGCGTCCGATTCGCGCGGCCGGCTGGCTCAAAAGAAGCGCGGTATCCTGCTGGGACACGCCCAGGCGGGCGAGCAGGGCGCCCAGCGTTTCACCGGACAGCACTTTCTCTTCCAGATGGTAAATCTGCACGGTCTGGTCTTTGACCGCGGGCAGTTGCGGCAGGACGAGATTCTCGATCAGCGCCTGCACCGGCACTTCGCGGGTGTCGGTGTCCGGGGCGATGCCATAGGCCGTGACCATCCCGAAAAGCGGCAACAGGGCAACGGCCAGCAAGCCGCGCACCGACAATTTGCGCTTCAGTAGGGGGGTGGGATGGGTTAAACTTTCGAGCTTTTGTTGCTGCATGGAACGCTCTGCTCCCCTGTTAAATCAGCCGGCAAGTGTATCAAAAAGATCGCGGCAATGGAAAATTGCATACAAAACAATAAGTTGTGGCGTTTCCTGTTGCCTTGTTTCTGCTCGAACAAGGCACAGAGAGCAATACGGCGGCTTAAGAAACTTTCTTGAGTGTTGATATGGAAAACATGCTGAAAGAAATCAAGCGTGGTGCGGACGAGCTTCTGGTCGAGGCCGAACTGAAGCAGCGGCTGGGCTCCGGCAAGCCCCTGCGGGTCAAGGCCGGCTTCGACCCGACTGCGCCCGACTTGCATCTGGGCCACACCGTGCTTATCAACAAGCTGCGCAGCCTGCAGGACATGGGTCATCACGTACTTTTCCTGATAGGTGATTTTACCGGCATGATCGGGGATCCTACCGGCAAGAATGCGACCCGACCGCCGTTAACCAAGGAAGCGGTGGCCGAAAACGCCAAGACCTATACCGAGCAAGTGTTCAAGATCCTCGACCCGGACAGGACCGAGGTGGCGTTCAACTCCACCTGGATGGGCAAGATGGATGCAAGCGACATGATTCGCCTGGCCGCCACCCACACAGTGGCGCGTATGCTGGAGCGGGATGACTTCCACAAGCGCTATACCGGCGGGCAACCCATTGCCATCCACGAGTTTCTCTATCCCCTGGTCCAGGGCTACGATTCGGTGGCGTTGAAGGCGGATCTCGAACTGGGGGGTACTGACCAGAAGTTCAACCTGCTGATGGGACGCGAACTACAGGGGCATTTTGGCCAGCCGCGCCAATGCGTTTTGATGATGCCTCTGCTGGAAGGGCTGGACGGCGTGAACAAGATGTCCAAGTCGCTGGGCAATTATGTGGGTATCAACGAGCCGCCCGGCGAAATCTTTGGCAAGTTGATGTCGGTATCCGACACCCTGATGTGGAAGTACATCGAACTGTTGTCATTCGAGTCCCTCGCCACCGTTGAAAAATGGAAGCTGGAAGTCGCGGGCGGACGCAATCCCCGCGATATCAAGGTCGGCTTTGCCCAGGAGATCGTGGCCCGCTTTCATGGCAAGGCTGCCGCCGAGTCTGCGCTGGCTGACTTCGAGGCCCGTTTTCGCCAGGGCGCGCTGCCCGATGATATGCCGGAGATCAGCCTTCCCGCGCCGGCCGGCAGCATGCCGATCGCCAACGTGATCAAGGAGGCGGGGCTGACCGGCACCACTTCCGAGGCTCTGCGCATGATTCAGCAGGGCGGGGTCAAACTCGATGGCGAAAAAGTCAGCGACAAGGCGCTGCAGCTAGCTGCCGGCACCAGTGTGGTGTTACAGATCGGCAAGCGCAAGTTTGCCCGGGTGAAAATAATTTGAAAATTTTCTGTATGAAGTGTTGACGAAATTCTATGGCTCTGTAGAATGCGCACCTTCTCGAAACGCACTGCAGCAAAAAAACACAGCGCGAATCGAACTGTTCTTTAAAAACTTAACAGCCGATAGGTGTGGGTATCTTGGTTGCCTGCCTGATTGAGTTGGATGTGAATCTGATTTGGTTGGATGGGAAATTAATTGAAGATGCTCACACTTGAAGAAGTAATTGATTAATGTCAATGATTCATTGAGTTGAGCGACTGATTCGAGAGAATCAAACAGGAATTGAACTGAAGAGTTTGATCCTGGCTCAGATTGAACGCTGGCGGAATGCTTTACACA
>DAIMZB010000036.1:0-14670 GCA_036734185.1 Thiobacillaceae bacterium
GAAGTGGACAGCGCCGACCTGATGGCGCAGGCTTCCCAGGCCGCCAAACTGCAGGCCCAGATTTCACGCAACTGGGACGAATACCAGAAGCGCCCGCGCCGTGAATTTGTCGGCGCCAACGCCAAAAGCTACGCGTTCGCCCGCTACGTGGAAGACTGGGTCGCCAAGGTCGAGCGCATCGGCAATCTCAACTACCCCGATGCCGCGCGCCGCCAGGGCATCTACGGCAGCCTGCGCCTGTCGGTCTCGATCTTTGCCGACGGCCGCGTGGAAAAAATCGAAATCGACAAGTCTTCCGGCTCCAGCCTGCTTGACCAGGCAGCCATTCGCATTGTCGAGCTCGCTGCCCCTTATGCTGCATTTTCTCGGGAGATGCGCGAAAAAGCTGACATCATATCCATCACCCGCACCTGGACGTTCACCCGCTCGGACCAACTGGTCGGGACGGAATAAACTTTTTTAATCAAATCATTCGTTTGTTTTTGCCCAGATGATAGAATATTCAGCTTTGCTGATATTCTGAACTTTCTGGAGCGTCGCATGCATCTCGGAACCACCCTCACCCAATTCATCATTGAAGAGCAGCGCCACATCCCCGGCGCCACCGGTGAATTCACGGGCCTTTTGAACGACATCGCCACCGCCTGCAAGATGATTTCCAACGGCGTGAACCACGGCGGCCTGCTGGGCGTCCTGGGCGCCGCCGGCACCGAAAACGTGCAGGGCGAAGACCAGAAGAAGATGGACGTCATCTCCAACGAGATCTTCCTCAAGCGCAACGAGTGGGCCGGCCACCTCGCCGCCATGGCGTCCGAGGAAATGGACGAGATCTACCAGATCCCCAAGGGCAATCCGCGCGGCAAGTACCTGCTGATGTTCGACCCGCTCGACGGCTCCTCCAACATCGACGTCAACGTGTCGGTTGGCTCCATCTTCTCCATCCTGCGCTGCCCCGGCAACGAGAATGTTAGCGGCCCCACCCCGGTGGAAGCCTTCATGCAGCCGGGCGTCAAGCAGGTCTGCGCCGGCTACGCCCTGTACGGCCCCTCCACCATGCTGGTGATCACCACCGGCCGCGGCGTCAACGGCTTTACGCTCGACCCCAACGTCGGCGAGTTCGTGCTCACCCACGAGAACATGACCATCCCGGCCGATACGAAAGAGTTCGCCATTAACATGTCGAACTACCGCTTCTGGGAGCAGCCGGTGCGCCGCTACGTCGACGAGTGTCTGGCCGGTACGGAAGGCCCGCGCGGCAAGGACTTCAACATGCGCTGGGTCGCCTCCATGGTCGCCGAAGTGCACCGCATCCTCACCCGAGGCGGCGTGTTCATGTATCCGATGGACGAGAAGCTGCGAGAGAAGGGCGGCAAGCTGCGTCTGATGTACGAGGCCAATCCCATGGCCTTCGTCGTCGAGCAGGCCGGCGGCGCGGCCACGACCGGGCGCGAGCGCATCCTCGATCTGCAGCCACAGGCGATCCACCAGCGCGTGCCGGTGGTACTCGGCTCCAAGAACGAAGTGGATGTGATCACCGGCTACCACCACGCCCAGGCCGCCTGATTCGGCATCGGCAAACAAAAAGCCGGGCAATTGCCCGGCTTTTTGTTTCCGCCATGCGCATGGTCAGCGTTCTCTGAACGCGCGCAGCAGCGCATCAGACACGGGCTTCAGCAGGTATTCCAGCGCCGTGCGTGCCTCGGTCTGGATATAAACCTCCGCAACCATACCTGGCTGCAGGCCGCCGGTCCTAGCCCGCTGCAGTGATTGCGGATCGGGCTCGATCTTGAGCAGGTAGTAGGGGACGCCCTGCTGGTCTATCTGCGTATCGGCAGCAATGTCCAGCAGCTTGGCGCGTACTAGGGGCGTGCTCCGATAAGGCAGCGCCGTAAAGCGTATTTCTGCTCCCTGTCCGACCTGCAGTTCCTTGATGGCATCCGGCCCCACCCTGGCCTCGATCACCAGCGGCCCTTGGTCGGGGACGATTTCCATCAGCGGCTCACGCGGGCCGATGGCGCCGCCCGGCGTATGCACGCGCAGCCCGAGCACCCTGCCGGACACCGGGGCCGCGATGGTCTGGCGGCGCATGGCGTCTTCCGAAGGACGCAGGCGCTCGCGCAGCTCGGCAATACGGGCCGTGGCGGTTTTGAGGTCTTCGGTGGCGACGCGCGAATAATCGCTCTGCAGCGATGTGATTCTCAGTTTCAGGTCGTCCTGGTGCTGGGCGGCGCGGGCGATATCGGCCCGGCGCTCTTCAGCCCGCGACTGGTACTCCGCCACCATGCGCTTCTGCCCCAGCACGCGGGTGCCTGAGATGAACTGCTTCTCCTGCAACTGCTCATAAGCCCGCAACTCTTCTTCGGACAGTGTGCGTGCTTCTTTTTCGGCGTCAAACTGGCGGCTAAGCGCCTGGATTTCCTGAACCACCTGGGTAATCTGCTGCTGCAACAGCTGCACCTGGGTATCCAGGGTTGAGCGGCGCGCGATGAAAATTGCCTGTTCGCGCGCCATCGCCTGGGACACCACCTGATCGCTGCTGCGTTGCAGCAGTTCATTCGGGAAGTCGAGCCTGCGCGCGCCCACCGATTCCGCATGCAGGCGGGCCTGCCGCGCCAGCTCAACGTCAAGAGCGTTCCTGAGCACGGAATAGCCTGCGTGGATTTCTGCGTCATCAAGTAGAATCAGCGGCGCATCCTTTCTGACGAAATCTCCCTCGTGAACATAGATTTCCTTGATGATGCCGCCTTCGTTGTGCTGTACCGTCTTGCGGTTGTTGTCGACCTTGACCGCCCCCGCCGCGACCACAGCGCCATGCAGCGGAGCAAGGGCAGCCCACAGGCCAAACCCGCCAAAGGCTACCGCTATGATAATGAGGCCAAGCCGGGCAATGCGCCTTACTTCAATGTCCATGATTTCATTTGCCTGTCGCTAGCGCCGGGTTTCTGGCAAGCTGGATGTGCTGTTCGCCCGTGATGCGGGGCAACACCTCGGCGCGCGGGCCGAACGCCTCCATCACTCCCTCGCGCATGACCAGCACCTTGTCGATGTAGCCAAGCAAGGACGGCTTGTGCGTAATGACCACGAGCGTGACACCATCGCGCTTGAGGTCGGCGATGATGCCGTGCAGGTTGCTCTCGCCCTCAGAATCCAGGTTGGCATTCGGCTCGTCGAGCACCACTAGCCGCGGGCTTCCGTAAAGCGCCCGCGCCAGCCCAATGCGCTGCATTTGCCCGCCCGAGAGGATCACGCCGCCCTCGCCTATTCTGGTGTCATAACCCTCCGGCAGCCGCAGGATCATGTCATGTACGCGCGCGCGCTGCGCCGCCGCCACGATGGCCGCGGAATCGAGCGGCCCTAGGCGGGCGATGTTCTCACCGACCGTCGCCGGAAACAGCTCGACATCCTGGGGCATATAGCCGAGGTATGCGCCGAGCTGACGGCGCTCGACACGGCTGACATCAGCATTGTCCATGCGCACGCTGCCGCTAGTTGGCGTCCATATGCCGACAATGAGTCGTGCCAGGCTGGATTTTCCCGAAGCGCTAGGCCCAACGACGGCAACGGACTCGCCTGGCTCGATGGCACAGCTTACATGGCGAATGATGGGGCGGTCGGGGGTGCGGCCTGCCAGGGCGACTTTTTCAAGCGAGAGGTGGCCTGTCGGTGCCGGAAGCACGATGCGATTTTCGGCGCGCTCGACAGTCTCCAGCAATGACCGGATGCGCGCATGAGACGCCCGGGCCTGCACAAGCGTATTCCAGTTCGCGATCAGGCTTTCAACAGGCGCGATCGCGCGGCCAAGAATGATCGTGGTCGCGATCATGACGCCGGGCGTGACCGACTGATCCAGCACCAAATAGGCACCGGCACCGAGCATCGTGATCTGAAGCGTGGGTCGGAGCAGTTTGCTGACACTATGGATCAGCGCCATCTGCCTGCCCGTGCCGAGCATGCTGTCGATAACGGGTGAATTCAGTTTCTTCCATTTATCTACAAACCCTTCATTCATCGCCATGGCGTTGAGCACATCGGCATTGCGCAGCCCCAGGTCGATAAAGCGCGCACTCTTGCGAGAGCCGATCTGGATTTCCTCAAGCGGGCTGCGATGCATTTTTTCGCTCAGGTAGGCCAGCAGAAAAAGGCTCAAGGCACCGCCCAGCGCAATTATCCCAAGCAGCGGATGGAACAGAAAAATCAGAATCAGGAAGAACAGCATCCAGGGCGCATCGAACAAGGCGACGATGCTGTTGCCGGTAAAGAAAGTGCGCAGCACGGCGATATCCTTCAGGCCGTGCATCTGCTCGAGCGGCTGCATGCGCGAGCCGTTCTCGATCAATCGGTAGATGATGCGCTCGCCCAGCAGGCGATCCAGCAGCCCGCCCGCGCCAAGCAGCAGAAGCGCGCGCAGATAATCCAGCGCCATCATCACCGCCAGCACCATCAGCGCGCCGACCGAAAGCATGACCAGGGTTTCGTTGCTGCGGCTGACCAGCACCCTGTCGAACACCTGAATCATGTACAGGGGCGGCACGAGCAGGGCCAGGTTCACAAAGAAGCTGAACAGGCCCGCATAGACAAAATGTGTCTTGAAATTCCGGACAAAGCCCTTTTCAGCTGACATATCGCCAACGCCCGCAAGTCAAGGTTTCAAATAGTGCTTTTAGGTGAGCACCCCCGATACAGCCCAGCCATAAATGAGGCCGGGCAAACCAGGGGAATCCATTCAAACAAAAAACGGGGTGCGAAAAACGCACCCCGCACACCAGCAAACTGCCGCCAACATCCTTATCGGATCAGGCGGTCAGCTAATGGCGATGTCGGTGTATGCAACTGCAGTGCCCACGCCCATCTGCGCCACGACAACCGATGTGCCAGCACCGCTGCCGTCCGCATCGTAGTACAGCGAACCGGTGGTGCTGTCATACAAAAGGAAGTCATTCGCATCGAGGGCGGCGGTGCCCTCAACGAAATTGTCCGCACTGAAAGTCAGCCCTGCGAAACTGGTGAATGCGGCATCATCAAAACTCAGCATATCCGTGCCGGACACAAAATCGGTTACGGTGTCCGTCGCATCGAGAGAATTGAACACGAACATGTCCGCACCGTTGCCGCCTGTCAGCGTATCGGCTCCGGCCCCGCCGATAAGGGTGTCGGAACCATCGCCGCCGATGAGGATGTCATCGCCAAGGCCGCCTGAAATCGTGTCATTGCCGCCACCCCCGTCGAGCACGTTGTCATCATCGCTGCCAATCAGCGTGTCCGCGGCATGCGAGCCGATCACGTTCTCGATGCTGATCAGCGTATCCTTGCCCTCGCTGTTGCCGTTTGCGCTGCCGGTCGCCAGATTGATGCTTACGCCGCCGGCCGCGTCTTCATAAGAAACCGTATCGGAACCCTCTCCGCCGTCCAGGAGGTCCTTTCCATTGCCGCCGTGCAGGATGTCATTCCCGTCTCCACCATAAAGGGCGTCCTTGCCGTTGCCGCCCCAAAGCTCATCGTCGCCTTCCTGGCCGTACAACACGTCATTGCCGTTGCCGCCGTCCAGGTAGTCGTTATAGCTCTCGGCTAATGGATCGACCGTGGTGTCCGAGTAGGGAGTGAAGTTGTCGCCGTAGAGAACATCCTTGCCGTTGCCGCCCCAGAGCGAATCGTCACCGTAGCCGCCCTCGATCGTATCGTCACCGTTGCCGCCCCGGACGTCATCGTCGCCAAGGTAGGCAAAAATGCTGTCGCTGAAATTCGAGCCATTGATGTGGTCATCGGTGTTGCCGCCGCCATCATCGCCATAAATAGGCTCAGAAGAAATGATTCTTGGCATGTCATGCTCCAATCTTGAAAAAAGTCTTTGTCAGAAATCCTAGCGCCGCGAGGCCTTGCCAGAAAACCCAACAAGCAAGACGATAGGAATGTTCCCCAACTACCAAGGGAACCTCAGTTTTATTGATATTTTCATGATCTCCGCATGCGGTATTGAGATAGCAGAATAAGAACAATAGTCCCCCCAAAGGAAACCGGATAGATCAAATTTTTTTATATTCTCCGCAAGGCAAGGCTCAGACTATCGAGCCTTGTAGCAACGTTTATTACGGTAATTCTGGTAAAAGCTTTAGCGAATTCAATCCACCCGCTGGAGCCGTTTTTCGGTTGGTATCGCGCGCTTTAATCCCATGCCACCAGACCCAGACGGTCTGACCCAAAACGCCACGCTGCCCCAAGACCTCCAAGTGCTGTCCGACCCGAGGCTCATTGTTTTCCCGCCTCCCAGTCAACCTCCCGGCGCAGGCATAACACCGCATAGGGAAACCTGCCTAGCACTTCTGCCACCGGCAGTTCTTGCCGCTCCAGATCCATTGCCGTATCGGTCAGCGCGTGGGTCCAGCAGCCCAGGAAAGTTTCCATCGGCAACTCTATCCACGTATCGCCCCAAGCCGAAGACCCAACCAGTGATCCGGTTTCCTCCGCCAGGGTATGCAACAGGCGCGGGGCCGCAACCATGACGGCCCCGCCTTCAAACGATCTGGCGAAGGCGCAGACATGCTCGGCCCGCTCACCCTGCACTTTTAGCGGAAGATAATCGCCGTCGCGAAACAGGGCTTCATGGTCGCGCCTTAGCGCCAGCATCTTCCAGATGAAATACAGCTTGATCCGGCCGTCGTGCAGCGAGTCGAGCAAATTCTGCGCGCATTTCTCCGCACCCAGTTCCGCATGCATGCGCTTGATCGCCCCCAGCAGCTCGATTCGCGTTTCATAGTCGACCGGCCGTCGATTGTCCGGATCGACCAGGCTGAAGTCCCACAGCTCGCTGCCCTGATAAATATCCGGGACGCCGGGCGATGTCAGCTTGAGCAGGATTTGCGACAAGCTGTTGAGCATGCCCGCCCGCGCAATGCGCTCCTGGAATTGCGCGAAATCGCGCAGGAACAGATTGCCGGACTCGGGTGCCAGCATGGCCTGCACGAAGTTGCGCACGGCATCTTCGTATTCGGCGTTCGGCTTGACCCACGAGCTGTGAACCTTGGCCTCGCGCCCCGCCTTGAGCATGTAGGCTTCCACACGCGCTCGAAGCGACTCCATTGCTGCCACGCCCTGCGCCTCGATTGGCCAGACCCCCAGCAATGTCTGGTAGAGCAGGTATTCGTCGTTGGCGCTGGGCGCGCGCCCGGATTCCAGCTTGCGGCATTTGCTGCGGTTGAGCCGGCTCCAGTACGCCAGCTTCTTGTGCCAGGCATCGGGCATCTCGGACAGCACGCTGATGCGCGCCCGCATGTCTTCCGAGCGCTTGCTGTCATGGGTCGAAGTTGCCAGCAAGGCGTGTGGCCAGCGGCGCGCCCGCTCCTGATTCTCGCGATGGAATGCCATGAGCGACACGCCAAAGCGCTGCGGGTCCGAACCGACCTCGTTCAGCGAGACCAGCCGGTTGTACTGATAGAAACTTGTATCCTCTACGGCCTTGGCCATGACCGGGCTGCAATATTGCTGGAACTTCATGGCGAAGGCGCACACTGCCTGGCGATGCTCGTCGCCCCTGCCCTGATCATGCCGGCCCAGCAGGACTTCGCGCACAAAATCGAAAATTCTGCAGTCCGCAGCCTGGCTGTGCTTTTTCGCCACACCCACCGCCCAGTCGACATAACGAAGGTCTTCGGCCGATGCCTCGCAATCCGCGACATAGGTGCGATAGACCGGAAAGCTCGCGATGATCTCGGCCAGCGCGCTTCGCAGGCTGTTGAAACTGTAATCCCCGGTATGGCGATCGCCCTTGGCGATTCGCGTCAGCTGTGTGGCCAGCACCTGCAGTTCGCCGGCTAGCGAAGTGCTCATGATCAAGTGCTTGTTGGCGCGAACCAGCTCGCCATAGTCGGAACGGATGCGGGCAAAACCGAGGTAGTTGCGGGTGATGCGCTCTTCGGTAGCAGCATTCACAAACAGCCCGGAAGAGCTGGCCGCAAAATCGTAGCCGGTGGTGCCGTGGACGGGCCAGGCCTCAGGCAGGTACTCGTGACCGGCCAGAATTTTTTCCACCACCAGATAAAGCGCGCGGGAATCGGTCTCTGCGAGACTGCTGTCGCTTGCTGGCCTGAGCGACGCAGCCATGGCCTGCAGGTGCTTGAAGTATGCCTCGGGCGCATACAGCCCGTCCGGGTGGTCGATGCGCAGGCCGTTGACATAACCGCGCGCCAGAAGCTCCCGCACCAGACGATGCGTGGTTTCGAACACCTCCGAATTATCCATGCGCAGCGCGGCCAGGTCGTTGATGTCGAAAAAGCGGCGGTAATTGATTTCATCGGCTGCCACCCTCCAGAAAGCAAGGCGATACGCCTGGGCCTGCAGCAGCGCATGCAGCAGGTCGAAATTGTTCCCCTCGGGCTCGGCGTTGAATTCCGCCACCATTTCGTCAAGGTATTGCGCAATATCCGCACTGCCAACGCAGAGCGAGGCCAGGTGGTGCTTGTGAACCTCCTTGTCGCGCGCACGCTCGCAAACGGACTCGGTCAAAACATCATCGCGCCCCGGCAAATGGCCGAAGGATGTAATCAGCGATTGAAATTCAAGCAGCACCGGGTGGTCGGCTCCCAGCCGGGCCTGCAGCCGGTCCAGGCCGTGTTCCAGAATGCGCGGGTATTCACGCGGATCAACGGGAAAGCGGTGGGTGTAATAAAAAATGCTGAAGGCGCCGTCTTCCGCATCGAACACCAGCTTGAGCTCGCGGTTTTCCAGCACGGTGCCGTAATGATCGCCCAGCACCGGTAGCAGGACGCGTCCCGGCAGATCTTCCATAAGGGGATACCAGTCGATATCGAAATAGCCCGCGAATCGCGAGGCCGGTCCGTTTTCCAGCACATCCAGCCACCAGCCGTTGTCTGCGCCCATCACCCCCATGTGGTTGGGCACCACGTCCATGATCTGCCCCATGCCGCGCCGCCTGAGCGCCGCGGCGAACTGCTCGAAGTCCTCGGCGCTGGCAATTTCCGGGTTGAGGCTGCTGTGGTCAGTGATGTCATATCCGTGCGCGCTGCCCGGGCGCGCCTTGAGCAGCGGCGACAGGTAGCAATGGCTGATACCAAGCTCGTCCAGATACGGAATCAGGCGCGTCGCGCGGGACAGGGGAAAGTCACGGTTCAACTGCAGGCGATAGGTGGCCCTCGGAATCCACGAGCGCAGGCCCTCGCCGACCGCCCCGCCCGCATGCCCCGCAACTTCTTTGACTGGCCGCTCCTGGCGCAGCACCTGCAGGGTGCCCGTCAGCCAGGGGCTGTTCTTCCATTCTTCCAGGTTGAGCGGCAGCTTGAGCCGCCAGCAAGGATAGGCCGGCACAGTGGTGCCCGGCAGGTTGGGCTGTTCATGTACCCCCAGCCCGTCTTCCATTGGCATCAATAACAGTTTCGAGGGGGCCCGCGCCAGGTAGGCATAGACCGCCGCTGCCAATTCAGCCGTCATCTCCGAAAAGGCGACTGGCTGGATGCCGCTTCCTTCCGCCAGCACGCCCGCGCGCTCCAATGCCACCAGCAGCTGCGCCCGGTCTCCAGAGCGGACAACGATCTGGTGGTTGCGCACCTCGTCGTCCGGAAAGAGATGCAGCTGATTGCGCAGGTCGATGTCCAGGCCTCGCCAGAATCCGGCCAGCGTCGGCAGGTCATGCGTGGTCACCGCCGCCACAGCATTCGTCGGGTACGCCTGCGGCGGTTTCAGGCTGCCGTCCGGTTCACGTTCGAAATACAGGAGCCGCGTCGACAATATCCCCATCTGCCGGGTAGCCGCGCGCACCTCATCCGGCACCGTGCCAAGATCCTCGCCCACCACCATGCAGCGATTGCGCTGGCTCTCCAGCGCCAGGATGCCCAACAGGTCGTCGAACGGGTACCTGACATACGCCCCCTCGACCGGCGGCAGGCCACGCACTACCCAGAACAGCCGGCACAGGCCCATCACGTGGTCCATGCGCAAGGCGCCGGCATCGCGCATGTTGGCGCGCAGCAATTCGATAAAAGGCTCGTAGGCGGCAGCGTTCAATTGATGCGGAATCCAGGGCGGCAGTCCCCAGTCCTGGCCCAGGCGATTGATCTCGTCCGGCGGGGCGCCCGCGCTGGCAGCAAACGCATGCAGCTCACGCCGCGACCAGGTAGCGGAGCCTCCTTCCGCCACGCCGATGGCCAGATCGAACACCAGTCCCACGCCCAGGCCAAGCTCCCAGGAGCGCGTGCCAGCCGAGGCCAACTGCAAGGACGCCTGCCATTGCAGGTATTCGTAGAACTCGACGCGCGCGAGGTTGCCCTTGCAGAATTCCGCCACCTGCGGCGCACGCGGGTCCTGATAGGCCGCGGGCCAGGCGGGCCACCCCCAGACATTGGCGTCCTGCGCACGGAAATATTCCTGCAAGGCTTCGAACAGCGCGTGTTCCCGCAGCCTCTCGCCATGCAGCGACTGGAAAGCGCGAAAAGCACGCGCGCGGTCGCTGCCGCGCGCCAGATGGTTGCTGCGAAAGTGCGCATAGAGGCGGTCGAGGACTTCCAGTTTTGACTCCGCCACCGCGCGGTAATCCACCTGGATCGAGGCCCGCAGAGCGCGCAGGCGCGCCTGGAACGCGGGGGTGTGCAGCATGGATTTTGCTGCCGCGCACTCGGCAAAGTCGGTGATGCTCTCGACATTCAGATAGAGCACGTTGAAGTAGGCACGGCTGGAAGGGCTGTAAGGGCTCGCCTGTTCGGGATGGTCCGGGAACAGCGCATGCAGGGGATTCAGCAGGGCGGCACCGGCGCCCGACTCTGCGCAGAATTCGATCAGGCGGCGCAGGTCGCCGAAGTCGCCGATCCCCCAGTTGCGCTCTGAGCGCATGCCGTAAAGCTGCGCCGCCACCCCCCACACCCGCCCCTCGCCCTGGATCGCCGGCGGAACATAGCATTCGGCCGGTGCGACAATGAATGACATGTCGCAGCTTTCGCCGCCATCCCCGTGCTCGATGGACAGGCGGTGATAGCCCGGCTCCACCTCACTATCGATCGCCAGCACGCGCCGCACGAAATCGCGCCCGTCGAGATGCGCGCGGCCAGCTTCTTCCAGCGACTCAGGAGTGAAACCGCCCGTCTCTTCAGCGCCGGATTCGCGGCGCAGTCGCCAGCGAAAAACCCGCCCATCTGCTTCGGCCGGCAAGGCGATGGCGATTCGATGGGGGCGTGTCTGCACCCGCGCCACCTGCACGGGCGGCAGCGGCCGCTGCCACGTGCGCCGCTCAATGGCATGCAACGAGGCGGCGATTTCTTCTTCATTCCCGGCCGCCATGCCCATGGCCGAAAGCAGCGCGCGCTTTACCGCATCCGTGGCGTGATGCACGTTGCCCCAGATGTCGTGGTAGTGCGGCAGCACACCGCACTTCTCGCACAACTGGTCGAGGGCCTGGCTCATGTCCCGCCCCCCTCACGCACATGCGACCACACCACGCTCCAGGGATGGAGCACCCCGGCCTGTACCAGATCGGTGTTCGCGTAGAGGATGCGCCCCATCGGCGCATCCAGACGCTGCGCGACCTGCGACAGGTTCGCGTCCAGCTGCAGGCGCGAACCGTCAGCGAGGCGCCATGCCACCCGCAGGCACCGCGGCGCCGACACACTGTATTCCGCGCAGTCACCGGCCAGGGCGTGCTGCAGGGGCAGCATGGTTTCGCGCCGGATTCGGATGAGCTCTCGATAGAGCGCCAGCCATTCCGCCTGTGCCGTCTGTCTGAGCGAGCCCCAGTCCAGCTTCGAATCGAGGAAGCTCTGCTCGCTGTTGGGATCGGGAATCAATGCCTGTGCAGCCGGGCTGGCAAAGCGCGCGAATCGCCCGAACTCGCGGCGCCGTCCCTGTGTGACCGCCTCGCACAGGTCGGCGCCGAAATCGCAGAAGAACAGGAAAGGCGAGGGCGCGCCGAATTCTTCGCCCATGAACAAAAGCGGAATCCCCGGCGCAAGCAGGTAGATCGCCGCGGCTGCACGCACGGCTTCTTTTTGTGCAAGCCTGGTGATGCGCTCGCCGAACGCCCGGTTGCCGACCTGGTCGTGGGACTGCAAAAAGCCGACAAACGCCTGCGGCGGAAGATGGGCGCTGGGTTCGCCGCGTTTGGCATCCCCGCGAAAGCCGGAAGGCTCGCCCTGGTAGGCGAAACCCTCAGCCAGGCAGCGGCCGAGATGGCGAACCGGGTCGTCGGCATAGTCCGCGTAGTAGCCGTCCGTCTCGCTGCTGCAAAGCACATGCAGGGCATGGTGCAGGTCGTCGTTCCACTGCGCGGCATAGCGGCCGGAGCCTAGATAGCGCGCTTCGTTGGCATCGTTCTCGAGGACCAGGTGCACCTGGCGCGCGCCCTGGAGGCGGGCGTGCACGCGTTCAGCCAGCTCGGCCAGGATGTGCTGCGCGGAATCGTCTCGTATCGCGTGCACGGCATCGAGGCGCAGGCCGTCGAAGTGGTATTCCTCCAGCCAGTACAAGGCATTCTGGATGAAGAATTCGCGCACCTCGCGGCTGCCCGCGCCATCGAAGTTGATGGCCGCACCCCACGGCGTGTGCTGGCGCTCGCTGAAGAAATCGTGCGCGTACACATGCAGGTAATTCCCTTCCGGGCCGAAATGGTTGTACACCACGTCCAGCAGCACCATCATGTTTCGGGCGTGCGCCGCCTCGACCAAGGCCTTCAGTGATGCCGGTCGCCCGTAGCGGCTGTCCGGCGCGAACGGCAGGGCGCCGTCGTAGCCCCAGTTGCGCGCGCCGGGAAAGTCTGCCACTGGCATCAGCTCGATGGCCGTAACGCCCAGGTCCGCAAGGTAGTCCAGGCGCCGCCTGACTCCGTCAAAGCTGCCCTCGGGCGAAAACGTCCCCACATGCAATTCGTAAATCACCGCCTCTTCCCAGGGACGCCCGCGCCATGCGCCGTCCTGCCAGTCATATGCGCCCGGGTCGATCACCTCGCTGGCGCCGTGCACATCGTCCGGGTTGCAGCGCGAGGCCGGGTCCGGCACCCGAAAACCGTCGTTTACCTGAAAGCGGTAACGGACGCCGGGGCGCACATGGGGCAAGACCAGTTCGTGCCAGCCGCCGTCCAGCGCACGCATCGGCCTCAGGTGCGGCTCATCGGCAAGCTCGAGCGCCACTTCCGCGCAGCCCGGCGCCCACAGCCGGAAGCGTACGCCGCTCGCTGTCATCTGCGCGCCAAAAGGCATGTCGTGCCGGCGCATCACGCTTTCCTCTCCCTGCGCCGGGCAAGCTTGAGCAGACGCTGCATCTCGGCGCCCACAGTCGGGGAGCGTTGTTCGAGCGCCTTGATGGTGCTGGAAATGGCTTTTTCCATCAGGGTCAGCGCCATCAGTTCCTTGCTCGTTGCCGCATCAGCCGGCAGCAGGGGCTGGCCGGCCATGGCCTGGCGGTAGGCGCGGAAAAAAGCGCGCTGCGCGCGGGTTTCCCAGTCGTCCAGATGGCTGCGCAAGGCATCCGCTTCGGCGGGGTCTCCCGTTACATGCTCCAATGCCACTGCGCCCGCCTCGGTCAGCGACATCAGCATGCTGGCCACATCGCGCAGCGGCGTATGCTTGCGGCGGCGCTCGGCCCACGGCCTGCCCGGCTCGCCGCCATAGTTGGCAATGAGAAAATCATTGCGCGCCAGCCACACCTGCCCGAGGTGGTAGTCGCCGTGATAACGCGTCTTGGCAAACTCGGGGTGCACGATGCATGCGTGCATGATCCGGCGATAGAGCCGCGGCCGTGCCCGCACGAGCGCGTTGCCGGCGGCCTGGGCCGTTTCTGGCAGGCGCGGCAACTCAAATTCCAGCAGCTCGTACATGGATTCCATGCGGCGACGCACATCGTTTATCCAGTCCGCCACATCCGCAGTAGAGAAGGATTCGGTGCCAAACGCACCGGCCTCGTCCGGCAGGGCCAGCGCCATGTGGAATTCCGCGGTGCGGCGGCCCAGGGTCCGCATGAGGCTGGTGTAGGGCTGATGCCTCGACGCATGCCCCGGCACGGTCCGGCATTCATCCAGAAATCGCTCCAGATAATCGACGGTGTATTCCCAGGCGTTCCCCTGGTTCTCCGCATAGCGCTCGAGGAGCGCCAGGGTCGACTCCCGGCCTTCGCCATCGACATACTCGACCGTGCCAGCAAGTTGGGGAATGTGGGGAAATTGCGCATGCTCGGTCAGGAAGCGGGACACTTCGAGTTCCGGGTGGACGCCCTCGATCAGCCAGCGATAGGCCTTCAGCACCAGCTGGTCGCCAAGGTTGATGCGCAGCCGGCCACGCTCGGTCACGGTGCGGGCGAGCGGCCCGGATTCTGCGGGGCACTCGAGCCCGATATGGGCGCTGATCGATTTGAAGTCCAGCCTGCCATTGCCGAAATCCAGAGTCGCGCCGCGCGCCATGCCCATCGCCACTGCGCAGCAGAAGGCGTCGTCCCAGAACGCATCAAACAGGATTCCCACTTTGGCGCGCCAGCGCACTTTCGCGAGGGTCGCATGCAACAAGGTCCCGACATGGCCTTCCTCCACGTCGCCCCAGGCGAGCGCCAGCGGCATCGTATAGCGGCGTTCGCCACCGCCGACGAGCGACACCGTCACAGTGGTCAGCAGCCAGCTGCCGGATTCGGTAGTCCATTCCTGCATCTCTGCGAAATCGAATTTCTCGATCGCCGCATCGCTGTCCATGAACC
>DAIMZB010000037.1:0-14623 GCA_036734185.1 Thiobacillaceae bacterium
GATCGGCGACGGCGCGATGACCGCGGGCATGGCCTTCGAGGCGCTCAACAACGCCGGCGCCACCGACCTGCCACTGCTGGTGATCCTCAACGACAACGACATGTCGATCTCGCCGCCGGTGGGCGCGCTCAACAACTACCTCGCCAAGCTCATGTCGGGCCAGTTCTACGCCAAGGCCAAAAAGGCCTCCGACCTGGTGCTATCGAAAATGCCGCCCATCAAGGAGCTGGCCAAACGCGCAGAGGAGCACATGAAGGGCATGGTCGTGCCCGGCACCCTGTTCGAGGAATTCGGCTTCAACTACATCGGCCCCATCGACGGGCACGACCTCGACGTGCTGGTGGAAACCCTCAGGAACATCCGCAAGCTGGGCGGCCCACAGTTCCTGCATGTCGTCACCAAGAAGGGCAAGGGCTATGAGCCGGCCGAGGCCAACCCCTGTCTCTACCATGGCGTGTCCGCCTTCGACACGACGGCAGGCATCGCCGAAAAACCCGCCGGCAACGCCAAACCTACTTACACGCAGATCTTTAGCGACTGGCTGTGCGACATGGCGGCGCAGGACAAGCGGCTGGTCGGCATCACCCCGGCCATGCGCGAAGGCTCCGGCCTGGTGCGCTTCTCGGAAGAATTTCCGAGCCGCTATTTCGACGTCGGCATCGCCGAGCAGCACGCGCTCACGTTCGCCGCGGGCCTCGCCTGCGAAGGTGAAAAACCGGTGGTGGCGATCTACTCCACCTTTCTGCAGCGCGCCTACGACCAGCTCATCCACGATATCGCCCTGCAGAACCTCGACGTGACGCTCGCCATCGACCGCGCCGGCCCGGTGGGCGCTGATGGCGCCACCCACGCAGGCAGCTTCGACCTGACCTTTCTGCGCTGCGTGCCCAACCTGCTGGTCGCCGCGCCCTCCGACGAGAACGAATGCCGCCGCCTGCTCACCACGGCCTTTTTGCACAGCGGCCCTGCCGCCGTGCGCTATCCGCGCGGCAGCGGCCCGGGCGCTCCGCTGGAAGCCGGGCTCGAGCCGTTGCCGATTGGAAAGAGCGTTACCCGGCGTGAGGGCAGCAAAGTAGCGTTCCTGGCCTTCGGCACCGTGCTGTCAGCATGCCTCAAGGCCGCTGAGGAACTGGACGCCACCGTAGTCGACATGCGCTTCGTGAAGCCGCTCGACGAAGCCCGCATCCTGGAACTTGGACGCTCGCACGAACTGCTGGTGACGGTGGAGGAAAACGCCGTCATGGGCGGCGCCGGTGCGGCCGTTTCCGAATGCCTGGCCGCCAACAATGTTCTGGTGCGGGTGCTGCACTGCGGCCTGCCGGACCGTTTCCTGGAACAAGATACTCAGGAAAATCAAAGGGTTCAGAGCCAGCTGGACGCAACCAGCCTGGCCAGCCGCGCGAGAAAAAAATTATCCGAGTAGTTTACTCAAGTATTCTGACAGTTTATACTTGGTCTAAATTGCCTGCACTGATGCAGGCGCCTCCCGGCTCCAAGGAATGCCCATGAAAGAATGCACTGACGCCGTCTGCATGCCGGACGTGCAAAGCTCGCAAGACACCCGCCAGATCGCGATCGACAAGGTCGGCATCAAATCCATCCGCCACCCGGTCAGGGTCGCGGACAAAGAAGGCGGCGTGCAGCACACCATCGCCAGTTTCAACATGTACGTCTACCTGCCCCAGCACTTCAAGGGCACGCACATGTCGCGCTTCATCGAGATCCTCAACACGCGCGAGCGCGAAATCTCGGTGGAAAACTTCGAGTCCATGCTGCGCCACATGGTCGAGCGCCTGGAAGCGGAGTCCGGCCACATCGAAATGACCTTCCCCTATTTCATCAACAAGGCCGCCCCGGTTTCCGGGGTGCAGAGCCTGCTGGACTACGAAGTCACCCTGATCGGCGAAATCGACAAAGGCGTTTACAAGCACACCACCAAGGTCGTGGTGCCCGTCACTTCGCTTTGCCCCTGCTCGAAGAAGATTTCCGAATACGGCGCGCACAATCAGCGCTCGCACGTCACCGTCACCGCGCGCACCAACGGCTTCCTGTGGATCGAGGACCTGGTCAGGAAAATCGAGGCGCAGGCTTCCTGCGAGCTGTACAGCCTGCTGAAGCGCCCCGACGAGAAATACATCACCGAACGTGCCTACGACAATCCCAAGTTCGTGGAAGACATCGTGCGCGACGTCGCCGCCGCGATGAACGCGGAACCGCTGATCGATGCCTATGTCGTGGAGGCCGAGAACTTCGAGTCCATCCACAATCATTCAGCTTACGCACTCATCGAGCGCGACAAGGCCCAAAACTGACTGCGACGCGAAGCAGCCCATGACGGGGCTGAGCCGGCTTGTTCAGCCAGGCTGTGGCGCACAACTGACCGGCATGATCACCGTGCGATTGCGTCCGCCGTGCTTGGCCTGGTACAAGGCCCTGTCGGCATCGCCGAGAAACTTGCCCAGGTCCGCCGAGCACTTTTCACATTCAGCGCGGCAGATCGCGATACCGATGCTGATGGAAACCGAGATGTTTTTCGTGCCCACACGGCAGTTCATTCTTTCCACCGCGTTGCGAAGCTTCTCGGCCACGACAAAGGCATCCTCCTGGTCCGTAGAGGGTAGCAGCACGCCAAACTCTTCGCCGCCATAGCGCCCGAGCGTGTCCTGCCTGCGTATGCAGGCGCCGATGACCTTGGCTATTTCAACAAGGACGGCATCCCCGGCCGCATGCCCGTATTCGTCATTGACGCGCTTGAAATGGTCGACGTCGATCATCAGCAACGCGAGCGGCATTCCGGTTCGCTGGGCGAGGGCCATCTGCTGCTCGGCGCTCTCGGTAAAGGCACGGCGATTCCTGGTCTTGGTCAGATAGTCGGTCATCGCCAGCGAGCGCAACTCGCGGTCGCTGCGTTCCTTGTCCATCAGCACGAATCCCAGAGAGCCCAGCACATCCAGCGCGATCAGGCTCACGAAAACCAGCAGCTGTACGGCATTGGGCGCGAGGGCACCACCAATCGTGGCAAAGCGGTCGGGAATGAATATCCCCGCCAGGGCGCGCAAGACCAGGATGACCATCATCACCAGCGTCGCACCATACAGCAACCACCAGGCTCTATCCTTACGCGAGTCCGCATCGGTGCGCAGCACTTGCAGGATCATCAGCACCTGCGCGCCATAAATCAGGCTGCCGTATATCAGCCGGTCCCGGAAATCGTGGTAGTCCAGCACAACCATCAGAGCGAGCATCAGAACCACCGGCAGCAGGCATTTCCATCGCGGCCAGCGCCGCCCGAGGTATTCATGCAAGGCAGCCAGCTTCAGCGCATAGCAGGCAACGAGAAGCAGATTCGGGACAGGAATCGACGCCATATCCGGAATCAGCCCGCGCAGGGAAATCAGCGCCCAGGCCACCGACTCGATCCCCAAAGCAACCGCCCAGGTCCGCAAACCATCGCGCGCGTCGCCGCGAGAAACAATGGCGAGACTCAAGGCCATCAGGGCACTGATGAGGACCAGGGAAAACAGCAGCGTTCTGTTGTCGAGCAGCATCGGGGTGTCGAAAGGCTTGCGAATCGACCGCGGATCAAGAACCGGGCCCGACTAGTAGCGTTGTGTCAGCGTCATGAGCAGGCCTTCCCGCTTCATGTCCATGCGGTTCAGGAAAGACATGCCCAGCAACGCGGCGGGCATGCTGGATTCTACCACCAGCCCCTCGACCTGACTCAGGTTGATGCCGCCCACACGAACGGTGTCAAACATGACGCGCCAGGCATCTATCATGCCATTTGCCGTGCTCGCACTCGTCACCTGGCCGGCCTTGTAGTCGATGCCCATGCGCCTCGCTTCGGCCGCTGAGAGCACCACGCTGGAGGCGCCCGTGTCGAGCAGGAACATGACGCTCGCGCCATTGATCGCCCCTGGCGCGACAAAATGCCCGCCTGGATCGGCAGACAGCGTCACGCTGGGCCGGCCGGCTCCCATGCTCGATGCGAACGACTGGCCCATGGCGAGGGTGCGCTGTCTGCCGTCGATCAGGAAAGTGGCAGCGTCGGAATCTGCCGAGAGCAGTTTTACCCCCATGACGGTCTGGCCGGCAGTCATCAATCGCGGCGGGCTGCCGTCTATGCTGACCACGGCCTTGTCCCTGAACAGCCCGACCACGCCGACCGAGGCGGCAGCGGCCGGCACGGCTAACAGCATCAGCAGCCATGCCATACAATGAGCGGAGAGTGTGCTACGAGCGGTGCTTAACATATGCTTCCTGTCGCTGTGTTCCGTTTCTCCCAGACCGAAGGTCCAGGATATCTGGGAAATTTCCTGACCCAAAAAGGCATTCTCTGGGAGCAGTTGAATGTCGATGCCGGCGATCGCGTGCCCGAAAACATCAACGGTTATTCCGGGCTCGTCTTGATGGGCGGACCAATGAGCGTAAACGACGAACTGCCCTGGATCGGGCCCTTGCTGGACCTGATCCGGCAGGCGGTCAGCCAGAACGTGCCCGTGCTCGGCCACTGCCTTGGCGGGCAGCTCATGAGCAAGGCACTGGGCGGCACAGTCGGCCCCAACCCGATCAAAGAAATCGGCTGGGGCGAGGTATCCAAGTGCGGACTGAACCCGGCGCCGGACTGGCTGGGCCCGCTGCCCTCCTCGTTCGAAGTCTTCCAGTGGCATGGGGAAACCTTCTCCATTCCCAATGGAGCCGAACGCCTGCTGGAGAGCCCGTTCTGCGCCAATCAGGGCTTTTTGCTGAACCAGCGCCATCTCGGCCTGCAATGCCACATCGAGATGACCGCGGCCATGATCGAAGCCTGGTGCGAGGCAGGCGCGGACGAAATCGCCCGAGCGACCGGCAGCCCCGCCGTGCAGCGGCCGCCCCTCATGCAGGAAGCCATGACCGCAAGGCTGGAAAGGCTGCACGGCATCGCCGACATTCTTTATGGCAAGTGGATCGAGGGATTGCGGGCCTGAAGAGGGGGCTTGCGGGAACCCGGCGGGCGCAATCCTGTCAGTTGGAGAGATTGCCGCTTTTGGCTAAACTGCCCCGATGCATAGCCGCTTCAAACGATTCCTGCTGATTTTCATGATGCTGGCGCTGCCAGTGCAGGCCTTCGCGTCCGTGGCCGTGCTTGGCTGCGAATACTCGCGCACCCGCAGCCATGCACAGGCCCCCGCGGACATGGTCGCCATGCACCACGCCACGGAGCATCATGCGGACCACGCCATCAGCGGCTGCCATGAATCACCCGCCGAACAGCCCAATGCCCCTGCTGGCGTGCACAAATGCAGCCACTGTGCAGCCTGCTATCTGGCGGCGGCCTGTCCGATCCCGTCTGTCCCAACGTCACCGGTGATCACCATCCCCTACACGGCCCCTTCGCAACAGGCCGAAACCTTTAACGGCTTCATCCCCGAGGGCCCCGAGCGCCCGCCGCGAAACGCCTTCGCCTGAGCGGCGTGCCACAGTCGGCACGCATTGGATTAACAGACCGACCTGGCAAGCACCGCGAGTCGGTCCGGTTCATGCGAGGTACCCATGTTGAAATTTCTTTTACGCCACGCCGCGCCATCGGTGTGCGCCTGGCTTGTCCTGTCGCCGGTGGCGCATGCGGCAGAAAGCGAAACCGCGGCCGCCCCCGTGCCCGCCGCACTGGCCGCGCCTTTTGACCGCTATCAGGCCTTCCGCGACGAGCCGGTGCGCGACTGGCGCGAAACCAACGCGCGCGTTCGCGAAGCCGGCGGCTGGCGCGCCTACCTGAAAGAGTCCCAACCTGATGCCGGCGATGCGGATCCAGCGCCGCATGCGCACTGAGGAGACAGCCATGAAAACGCTCTCCCCGCTCATGCTCGCTGCGCTGTCTTCGCTACTGCTGGGCGGCTGCGCCAGCTTTTCCAGGGACGGAGGCTTCGGCGCCGTCGAGTCGGTCACCCGCGCCCAGATCCAGAAGGACGTGGTCTGGGCGCGAGACGATGCAGCGCGCGAAAAGCTGCGGCAGCGCGTCGACGCCCTGCTGGAAAAACCGCTCACCGCAGATGACGCCGTTCAGGTCGCGCTGCTGAACAACCCCAGCCTGCAGGCCGCATTCAGCACCCTCGGCATTGCCGAGGCCGACCGGGTGGCTGCAACCCGCCTGCCCAACCCCGGCTTTACCATCGGCCGCGCCACGCGCGGCAGCGAAATCGAATGGGAACGCAGCCTGCATTTCAATCTGGCACGCCTGCTAACCATGCCCATGCGCGCCGACATCGAACAGCGCCTGTTCGAGCAGACCCGCCGCAACCTGACGCTGGAAGTGCTGCGGCTCGCCTCGGATACGCGCAAGGCCTGGATCGCAGCCGTGGCGGCAAACGAAAGCGCGCAACTGCAGCGCGATGCGATGGAAGCCGCCGAAGCCGGCGCCGAACTGGCGCGCCGCATGGCCGCGGCAGGCAACTGGAGCAAGCTCAAGCAGGCGCGCGAACAGGGGTTCTATGCCGACACCGCGCTCGCCGTCGCGCGCGCGGAGCAGGCCAGGACCCAGAGCCGCGAACGCCTGGTGCGGCTGCTGGGCGTAACCGACCCTGCCAGGGTGAAACTGCCGAGCCGCCTGCCCGAACTGCCCGCGAGTCTGTCCCTGCTGCCCGGCGTGGAACAGCAGGCCATGGACTCGCGCCTCGACCTGCAGATGGTGAAGCTGGAAAGCGAGGCGCTGGCGAAAAACCTCGAACTCACCCGCCGCACGCGCTTCATCAACGTGCTGGAGCTTGGCATCGCCAACAACACCTCGAACCAGGAGCAAATGCAGCACGGTTACGAAATCAGCTTCGAGCTGCCGCTGTTTGACTGGGGCGAAAGCCGCATCGCCGCAGCCGAGTCACGTTATCGCCAAATCCTTGAGCGCGCGCGCGAGACTGCCGTCAACGCCCGCTCCGAGGTGCGCGAAGCTCATGCCATGCTGCAAAGCCAGTATGCCGTGGCGCGCCATGTGCGCGACGAGGTGCTGCCACTGAAAAAACGCATCTCGGAGGAGAACCTGCTGCGCTACAACGGCATGCTGATCGGCGTGTTCGAACTGCTGGCCGACGCGCGCGCCCAGCTTGCCGCCGCCAACACCGCCATCGAATCAAGCCGCGACTTCTGGCTGGCCGAGTCCGACCTGCAAATGGCGCTGATCGGTACGCCCGGCAAAAACCTGGTCACCCAAGCCGCCGCAATCGCCCCCGCCGATGCGGGCGGCCATTAATCAAGGAAACTCCAATGACTTCCAGACGCGATTTTTTCAAACTCGGCGGCGCGATTGCTGCCGCCAGCGTGAGCGCCGCCTCGATCAGCAGCGCCGCCATGGCCGCGCTGCCTGAAATCGTAAGCACGGACAAGCCCGATACCCAGCCGCCGCTGATTCCGCCGAACGGCCGACCCTACAACCCAGTGGTGACCCTGAATGGCTGGACACTGCCCTGGCGCATGAAGGACGGCGTGAAGGAGTTTCACCTCGTCGCCGAACCCGTGGTGCGCGAAATCGCCCCTGGCATGAAAGCCTATTTGTGGGGCTACAACGGCCAGTCGCCCGGCCCGACGATTGAAGTCGTGGAAGGCGACCGTGTGCGCATTTATGTCACCAACCGCCTGCCCGAACACACCAGCATCCACTGGCATGGCCAGCGCGTACCCAACGGCATGGATGGCGTCGGCGGGCTCACCCAGCCGCAGATCGCGCCGGGCAAGACTTTTGTCTATGAATTCATCGCGCGCCGCCCCGGCACCTTCATGTACCACCCGCACGCCGACGAGATGACGCAGATGGCCATGGGCATGATGGGCTTCTGGGTCACGCACCCCAAAGGCCGGCATCCGCTCATCGACCCCGTCGACCGCGATTTCTGCTTTTTGCTCAACGCCTACGACATCGATCCGGGCAGCTACACGCCGCAGGTCAACACCATGCTCGAATTCAACCTGTGGACCTGGAACAGCCGCACCTTCCCTGGCATCGACAGCCTCAATGTGCGGCTGAACGACAAGGTACGCATCCGCATCGGCAATCTCACCATGACCAACCATCCGATGCATCTGCACGGCGTGGAGTTCGAAGTCACCGGCACCGATGGCGGAGCGGTACCCAAGGCCGCGCGCTGGCCCGAGGTCACCACCGATGTCGCGGTCGGGCAGATGCGCCAGATCGAGCTCGTCGCCAGCGAGGAAGGCGACTGGGCCTTCCACTGCCACAAGAGCCACCACACCATGAACGCCATGGGCCATGGCGTCCCGACCATGATCGGGGTCGACCACACCGGACTTGCGAAAAAAATCACCCGCGTGATCCCGGACTACATGGTGATGGGCGAGCGCGGCATGGCCGACATGGCCGAGATGGAAATGCCGCTGCCCGACAACACTCTGCCCATGATGATGGGTCAGGGCCAGTACGGGCCGCTGGAAATGGGCGGCATGTTCACCGTGATGAAAGTGCGCAGCGACCAGAAGCCGGGCGACTATTCCGATCCCGGCTGGTTCAGGCATCCACCCGGCACGGCCGCGCATGAAGTCACCGAAGCGATCGCAGCCCCCGTGCGCGCGCCGCAGCCGGCCGCCCCCCAAGGCAAGGCCGGCGACGTCGAGCTGGTCGTGCGCAAACCCGGCGGACATGACGAACATCACTAACCCACCTGGAGAAGATTCATGAAAAAGACATTACTGATGGCTGCGCTGTTTGCCTTGGCAGGCACTGCAGTCCATGCGCATGGCAACAAATCCGCCCCGACTGCTGCCGCGCACCCGGCCGAACAGAAGGAATGGGGGATCGCCGGAGACAGGCGCGCAGCCACGCGCACAGTCACCCTCGACATGGATGACAGCATGCGCTTCATGCCCGACACGATCACGGTAAACGAAGGTGAGACCGTGCGCTTCGTGGTCAACAACAAGGGGCGCATGCTGCATGAAATGGTCATCGGCACCGCGCAGGAACTGCGCGAGCATGCCGCACTGATGGCCAAATTCCCCAACATGGTGCATGACGAGCCCTACTTGACCCATGTCGAACCCGGCAAAAGCGGCGAGATCATATGGAACTTCAACCGCGCCGGCGCGTTCGAATTTGCCTGCCTGATCACAGGCCACTATGAAGCCGGGATGCGCGGCACCCTTACCGTCACCCCCGTACCCGGAACAACCAAATGAAAGTCATCCCGCTGCTTGTCGCACTGTCGATCACGTCCCCCCTGCATGCAGAACCTGCGGCCCCCCCGCCGGCTGCCGCTCCGGCCGTCGCCGCGCCCATGAGCGAAGGCGTCGTGCGCAAGGTCGATGCCGCTGCAGGCAAGATCACCCTGAAACACGGCCCTATCGCCAATCTCGACATGCCTCCCATGACCATGGTGTTCCGGGTACAGCCCGCCGAGCTCCTTAAAAAGGTCAACGCGGGCGACAGCGTGAAATTCCGGGCCGAGGACATCGGCGGCGCCTATACCGTCACCGCCATCGAAAAAACGCCATAGCGGCCATAAAAGCGTCCGAGCATGGGCCTTGATGGCAGGACAACCCGGAATCGCCGGATGGCCTGTTGGACTTTTCGGCGCGCTAGGCGCAGGATATGCCCATAAGAAAGCCCTTACAGGCATCTGAAAATTCTTATGCGGTGTTATTTGAGTCGTGATGTACAGGAGATTGTTAAATGCAAGCAGTGGATTACAGCAACTACAACTTCGGCCAGCGTCTGGATGACTTCCTTCACGAGGTCATGAACCTCGGCGGTGCGCCGCGCAAGGAGTCCGACCTGACCGAGGGACAAAAAGTCTTCATGCGCGCGGTCAAGCGCGAAAAGATCAAATATGTGGATCCGCAGCGCCAGGGCTACCCTCACAACCAGCTGGAACAGCTGGAATCCTTCACCCGCACCATCGGCGACCTGCACAACTCCTACTTCGATGCGGGCATGCACAAGGTCAGCGACTGCCTCTACAACCGCTGGAAATTCCTCTATGAAGAAACCAGAAAGTTGGCGGCAGCAGGCGGTGCCAACAAGCCCTGCTGGGTCGATGTGATCGAAGTCGAGAAATCCGACATGCCGGCCTTTTTCGACGCCTAGCCTCACAAAAATCTCAAAAAAAGCCCGGATAACGGGCTTTTTTTCGTTTTTTAAGTGCAAATCGAAACACAAATGGGCCCGAACAGCCACTTGGTTTGGCCGCGAAGGAAAAGGGATCTCCCCAATCAAAAATCCCTTATCTCACAATAAAAACAAACAATTTATCAGCCTAGCGCCGGGTTGCTATGCTTCGGCGCTCCAAATACAAGCATTAATTTCGTAGGAGAAAGCATGTCCAAGTTAGTCCGGCCCCATGGCGGCGGCGATCTGAAACCCCTGCTGCTGGAAGGCGCAGCCCGTGAGGCCGAGCTGGCCCGTGCCAAGTCATTGCCCAAGCTCAAGATGTCCTCGCGTGAAACCGGCGACCTCATCATGATGGGCATCGGCGGCTTTACTCCGCTCACCGGCTTCATGACCAAGGCCGACTGGCAAGGCGTTTGTGACGGCTACAAGATGGCCAATGGCCTGTTCTGGCCCATCCCCATCACCCTCTCCACCGACGACGAATCCATCAAGGAAGGCGACGAGATCGCTCTCACCGACAGTGAAACCGGCGCCACCATGGGCACCATGAAGGTGACCGACAAGTACACCATCGACAAGGCCCACGAGTGCATGATGGTCTACAAGACCACCGACATGGAGCACCCCGGCGTCAAGATGGTCATGGCCCAGGGCAAGTACAACCTGGCCGGCCCGGTCAAGGTCCTGTCCACCGGTAACTTCAAGGAAGAGTACGGCGACCAGTTCATGACGCCGGCCGAGACCCGCGCCAAGTTCGAATCCATGGGCTGGAGCCGCGTTGCCGCCTTCCAGACCCGCAACCCCATGCACCGCTCGCACGAGTACCTGGCGAAGATCGCCATCGAAACCATGGACGGCGTGCTGGTCCACTCCCTGCTGGGCGCGCTCAAGCCGGGCGACATTCCCGCCGAAGTCCGCTCCGAAGCGATCGCCACCCTGATCGACAACTACTTCGCCCCCAACACCGTGATTCAGGCCGGCTACCCGCTCGACATGCGCTATGCCGGCCCGCGCGAAGCCCTGCTACACGCCCTGTTCCGCCAGAACTACGGCTGCTCGCACCTAATCGTCGGCCGCGACCACGCCGGCGTGGGCGACTACTACGGCCCCTTCGACGCGCAGAAAATCTTCGACGAGATCCCCAAGGGCTCGCTCGAAACCGTGAACATGAATATCGACTGGACCTTCTGGTGCAACAAGTGCGGCGGCATGGCCTCGCAGCGCACCTGCCCGCACACCAAGGACGACCGCATCCTGCTGTCCGGCACCAAGGTTCGTTCCATGCTGTCCGAGGGCAAGGATCTGCCAGTCGAATTCAGCCGCCCGGAAGTGGCCGCCGTCCTGAAAAAGTACTACCAGGGCCTGTCCGCTGAGCAGAACGTAAAGATTGAATTGAAGGGCCATTCGGCCGCTTGAGGTTTTTAGGACTTAAACCTGCCGGAAGCGGATTCGCGATACGCCCCGGCCAAGGTCAGGTAGAAGTTCGAAATACGGACCGCGACGATCGCGGATTTTAGCTAGCTAGGAGACTTAACCAATGCCAACCTACGTTCGTACCGACAAGTGCGATGGCTGCAAGGGTCAGGACAAGACCGCCTGCATGTACATCTGCCCGCACGACCTGATGAAGCTGGACAAGGACGGTTCTGAAACCGGCCACGCCATGAAGGCGTTCAACCAGGAACCCGAGCAGTGCTGGGAATGCTATTCCTGCGTGAAGATCTGCCCGCAACAGGCCATCGAAGCCCGCCACTACGCGGACATCGTGCCCCTGGGCGGTTCCGTGCAACCCCTGCGCGGCACCGACTCCATCATGTGGACCATCAAGTTCCGCAACGGCACCCTGAAGCGTTTCAAGTTCCCGATCCGCACCACCCCGGAAGGCTCCATCGATCCTTACGGCGGCAAACCCACCGCTTCCATGGCCAACATCACCAGCTCCGGTTTCTTCACCGGCTCCGCTGATGGCGGCGTGACCAAGGGTTATCGTGCCGGCAACCCCGCCGAACTGATCCGCAAGTAATCTGATTTCAAGAGAGAGGTATAGATAATGGCTGGTGAATTTGGAAACCCAGAAATCGTTCAGGAAGAAGTAGACATCCTGATGATCGGCGGCGGCATGGCCAACTGCGGCGCCGCTTTCGAAATCCAGCGTTGGGCGGATGCGGCGGCTGCCGAATCCGGCGTCAACCTGAAAATCAAGCTGGTCGACAAGGCTGCCATGGACCGCTCCGGCGCCGTGGCTCAGGGCCTGTCCGCCATCAACACCTACATCGGCTCCGAGCAGGACCCCGCCGACTACGCCCGCATGGTCTCCAACGACCTGATGGGCATCACCCGCGACGACCTGGCCTACGACCTGGGCCGCCACGTTGACGACTCCGTGCACCTGTTCGAAGAGTGGGGCCTGCCCATTTGGAAAACCGACGAAAACGGCGAGCGCCACGACGGCTCCAAGGGCCTGCCCGCGCTGAAGGACGGCGGCAAGCCCGTGCGTTCCGGCAAGTGGCAGATCATGATCAACGGCGAATCCTACAAATGGATCGTCGCTGAAGCCGCCAAGAAGGTGCTGGGCATGGATCGTATCCAGGAGCGCATCTTCATCGTCAAGCTGGTGAACGACAAGAACGACAAGAACCGCATCGCCGGTGCTGTTGGCTTCTCCACCCGCGAGCACAAGGTCGTGGTGTACAAGGCCAAGGCCATCCTGCTGGCTGCTGGCGGCTGCGTGAACATCTTCCGTCCGCGTTCCGTTGGTGAAGGTACCGGCCGCGCCTGGTACCCGGTGTGGAACGCCGGTTCCACCTACGCGATGGCTGCCGAAGCTGGCGCCGAGCTGACCATGATGGAAAACCGCTTCGTGCCCGCCCGCTTCAAGGACGGTTACGGCCCGGTTGGCGCCTGGTTCCTGCTGTTCAAGGCCCAGGCCACCAACTCGCTGGGCGAAGTCTACATGCAGAAGAACAAGGAACTGCTGAACGACTACCCCCCCTACGGCCAGGCTGCCGTGCCGGCTTCCTGCCTGCGCAACCACCTGATGCTGAAGGAAATGAAGGAAGGCCGCGGCCCGATTTACATGGACACCGTGACCGCGCTGGCCAAGCTGCGCGAGACCCTGTCCCCGCGTGAGGTGAAGCACCTCGAAGCCGAAGCCTGGGAAGACTTCCTCGACATGTGCGTCGGCCAGTGCGGTATCTGGGTTGGCGAGAACGTCGAGCCCGAGAAGAAGAACTCCGAGCTGATGCCGACCGAGCCCTACCTGCTGGGTTCGCACTCCGGCTGCTGCGGCATCTGGACCTCCGGCCCGACCGACGTCGGCGCTCCCACCACCGAAGATCATCCCGAAAAGGACAAGATCCCGGCTCACCTGCCGCAAGGCTGGAACTGGGGCTACCGCGGCATGACCACGGTGAAGGGCCTGTTCACCGCCGGCGACGGCGTGGGCGCTTCCGGCCACAAGTTCTCCTCCGGTTCGCACGCCGAAGGCCGCATGGCCGCCAAGGCGATGGTCAAGTACTGCATCGACAACAAGGACATGAAGCCCGAGCTGGACACCGATCCCGCCGTCCTGGTTGAAGAGATCTACAAGCCGGTGCGTACCTACCTGGAGTTCAAGGACTACACTACCGCGATCGACGTCAACCCCAACTACATCACCCCCAAGATGCTGCAGTTCCGCCTGCAGAAGATCATGGACGAGTACGTTGCGGGCGTGGCCACCTACTACACCACCAACGAGAACATGCTCAAAGTGGCGCAGGACAAGCTGGACATGCTGAAGGAAGACGCGATGAAGATGCGTGCGAAAGACCTGCACGAGCTGCTGCGCGCCTGGGAAAACTACCACCGTATCCTTACGGCGGAAGCCCACCTGCAGCACATCCTGTTCCGTCAGGAATCGCGCTACCCCGGCTTCTACTACCGCATGGACAAGAACTTCGTGGATGAAGAAAACTGGAAGTGCTTCGTGAACTCCGTCTACGACAAGGAAACCAAGAAGTGGAACTGCTTCAAGCGCAAGCACTACGACCTGGTCGACAAGTCCAAGCTGTTCAAGCCCGCTGCCCACTAAGCAGCAGACCTTGCAGTAACTGAACGGGCGCCTTCGGGCGCCCGTTTTTTTATGCGTTCCTTGCCGCGGTGTGCAAATTAGGTGTTAAGTTATCGCTCTAACAGCCGTTTCTGGCGCCAGAACATAAAAAAACCAAAGTCTGAAAACAGGAGAAGCCATGCCTAAGCCGGTAAAAATCCGTCTAGGTGAAGTACTGACCCAGCAAAAACTGATTTCCCAGGAACAGCTCAAGTTCGCCCTGGACGAGCAAAAGCGCACCGGCCGCAAGCTGGGGCGGGTACTGATGGAAAACGGCCTCGTCACCGAGGATGACATTTGTGGCGCACTGGCAAGGCAACTGGCCATCCCCTACGTCAATCTCAAGTACTACAACGTCGACCCCAACATCGTGAGGTTGCTGCCTGAAAGCCAGGCGCGGCGCTTTCGCGCCATCGTGCTTGAGCACCGCGACAACAATACCGTGC
>DAIMZB010000038.1:0-7087 GCA_036734185.1 Thiobacillaceae bacterium
CCGCCTTGGTCACGGCGGCCTGGACGCGCAGGAGCTTCGCCTGCTCGCGGGCCTGTCGGTGCTGCTGCCCCTCCTGTTGGCAGGCTGCGGGAAGCGCGACGAGGTTTTTCGCCAGGAGAGCTTCGTCTTCGGCACCCGCGTGGAAATCAGCATCGAGGGCGAAGACACCGCCAGGGCCGAAGCGGCCACGCAGGCGGTGCTGCGGCGCTTTGACGAACTTCACCGCAAGCTCCATGCCTGGCAACCCTCCGACCTCGAGCGGCTGAACACTGCGTTCGCCTCCGGCGCCAAAGCGCCCGTTGATCCCGAACTTGCCGCCATCCTCCAGGACGCGCGCGCCTACGCTTTGCAAAGTGGCGAGCTGTTCAACCCGGCCATCGGCAACCTCATCCGGCTGTGGGGATTCCATGCCGACCTGCCGCAATCCACTGTGCCGGAAGACGAAAAAATCAAGGCACTGGTCAAGGCAGCGCCCTCGATGCGCGACGTGCATGTCGAAAACGGCGAGACCTGGAGCGTCAATCCGGCGGTACGCATCGACCTGGGTGGCTATGCCAAGGGCTACGCACTGGACGAGGCGGCCGGCATCCTCAAGCAACTGGGCATCCGCAACGCGCTTATCAACATCGGCGGCAACGTGTTGGCACTGGGCGCGCATGGCGCGCGTCCCTGGAAGGTCGGCATCCAGCATCCGAGGAAATCTGGCGTCATCGCCACGCTGGAACTGCACGACGGCGAGGCCATCGGCACCTCCGGCGATTACCAGCGCTATTTCGAGGCCGACGGCAGGCGCTACTGCCACCTCATCGACCCGCGCACGGGGCGGCCGGCCGAGGGCATGCAGTCAGTCACCGTGCTGGTGTCGGGCGACCATGCCGGCACCCGTTCCGACGTGCTCAGCAAGCCTCTTTTCATCGGCGGGCCGCAGGCGCTGGCCCCGATGGCCGTCCAGGCAAAACTTGACGGCGTGCTCGCGGTCACAGCAAATGGCGATGTCCTGGTTTCACCGGAACTGGGTGGCCGCCTGCACTGGGGCGATGCCGGACAAGCCTTCCGCCTGTTAAGATAGCCCTGCTTTCAAACCACTCTCGTAATCGAGTTCATCATGATTGGCGTATTGCTCGTAACCCACGGACCGCTCGGTGCAAACCTGATCGATGCTGCCGTGCACGTGCTCGGCTCGATGCCGGAGATGCTCGAGGCGCTGGATGTCTCTTCGCACGCCGACCCCAAGGATGTCGAGGCCACGATCACGCGCCGCATGCAGGCGCTCGACAAGGGCGACGGCGTCCTGGTGATCACCGACATCTACGGCGCCACGCCCAGCAACTGCATGTGCCGCGCGCTGGCGCCCGGCCATGCTGCGGGCGTTTCCGGCGTCAACCTGCCCATGCTGCTGAAGCTGCTGAATTATCGCGACCTGCCACTGGACCAGCTTGCGGCCAAAGCCGCGAAGGGCGGCCAGGAAGGCATCTCCATCATTTCCCAGGATATGTGCAATGCCGCAACAGGACATTGAAGTCACCAACAAGCTCGGCCTGCATGCCCGCGCATCGGCCAAGCTCACTCAGCTTGCCTCCAAGTTCAAGAGCGAGGTCCACCTTTCGCGCAATGGCCGCCGCGTCAACGCCAAGAGCATCATGGGTGTGATGATGCTGGCCGCGGCCAAAGGCACCACCGTCACCCTGGAAACCGCCGGCCCCGACGAGGGCGAAGCCCTGTCCGCCATCAGCGCGCTGTTTGCAGACAAATTCGGGGAAGGCGAGTGAGCTTCACCCTGCACGGCATCGGCGCCTCGTCCGGCATCGCCATCGGCCGCGCCCACCTCGCCACGCCCTCGCGTGTGGAAGTGGCGCACTATGTGCTGCCGAACAACCTGATCGACTCCGAACTCGAGCGCTTCGAAACGGCTGTCGAGCAGACACGCGAGGAACTGCGCACGCTACGCTCGCAGATTCCGCCGCATGCGCCCGCCGAGCTGCCCGCCTTCCTCGACATGCACCTACTCATCCTCGACGACAACATGATCGACGAGGAACCCAAACGGCTGATACGCGAGCAGCACTGCAACGCCGAGTGGGCGCTGACCCAACAGATGGAAGCGCTGGTAGCACGCTTCAACGAGATCGAGGACCCCTACCTGCGCTCGCGCCAGGAAGACGTGGTGCAGGTGGTGCAGCGCGTGCTGAAGACGCTGGTCGGACACCCCGGCATCGCCGTGCCGCAAACCGAGGAAGAGGAATATGTCCTGGTGTCGCACGAACTGACACCGGCGGACATGATCCTGTTCAAGAACACCAAGTTCGCCGCCTTCATCACCGACCTGGGCGGCGCCACCTCGCACACCGCGATTCTCGCGCGCAGCCTCGGCATCCCTTCGGTAATGGCCCTGCACCAGGCGCGCGGCCTCATCCGCGACCATGAGTGGCTGATCGTCGACGGGCGCGAAGGCGTGGTCATCGTCGACCCCGACGAAACAGTGCTGGAGGAATACCGCGCCAAGCAGGCCAAATGGCGGCAGGCGACTGAAAAGCTCAAGAAGCTCAAGTCCAGCCGCGCCGTCACCCTGGACGGTATTACCGTCGAGCTGCATGCCAACATCGAACTGCAAAGCGACATGCCCGCGGTCAAGGAAACCGGCGCGCAGGGCATCGGCCTGTTCCGCAGCGAGTTCCTGTTCCTCAACCGCGACGACCTGCCGGGCGAAGACGAGCAGTTCGAGGCCTACCGCGCCGTGGTCGAAGCCATGGACGGCAAGCCCGTCACCATCCGCACCCTCGACCTGGGCGCGGACAAGCAGGCGCCCTGGGGGCACACCGTTGCCGACAACCCCGCGCTGGGCCTGCGCGCCATCCGCCTGTGCCTCGCCGAGCCCAAGCTGTTCGAATCCCAGCTGCGCGCCATTCTGCGCGCCTCGCAATGCGGCAAGGCACGCATACTCATCCCCATGCTGGGCAATTTCAGCGAGCTGCGCACCACGATGCAGATGATCGGCAGCGTCAAGAACGACCTGCGCGCGCGCAAAATCAAGTTCGACGAGAGCATTGAAGTGGGCGGCATGATCGAAGTGCCGGCCGCCGCCCTGCTCGCCGACCAGTTCGCCAGACAGCTCGACTTCCTCTCCATCGGCACCAATGACCTGATCCAGTACACCCTCGCCATCGACCGCGCCGACGACGCCGTGGCGCACCTGTACGACCCGCTGCACCCGGCCGTGCTCACACTCATCCAGCACACCATCAAGTGCGGCAACAAGGCGGGCAAGCCGGTTGCGGTGTGCGGCGAAATGGCCGGCGACCCGCGCCTCACGCGCCTGCTGCTGGGCCTGGGCCTGCGCCATTTCTCCATGCAGCCCGCCAGCATCCTCGCGGTCAAGCAACAGGTCATCCGCAGCATGCTGAGCGAAGTCACCGACCTTGCCCAGCGCCTGGTCAAGAACACCGACCCCGACAAGGCCGCCGGCCTGCTCGACAAGCTCAACGTTTGAAGAAACCCGATTACTGGCCGGCTGCCTGTCACGCCCTGTCGCGCAACGACCCGGTCATGGCGCGCCTGATCCGCGCCTATCCAGACGCCGTGCTGAAGAGCCGCGGCAATGCCTTCGAGACGTTATTGCGCGCCATCGTCGGCCAGCAGATCTCCGTCAAGGCCGCCGACGCCGTGTGGGCCAGGGTATGCGCCGCCACGACAGCGAAGCCAGAATCCGTCTCCATATTAAGCATCGATGACCTGCGCGCCTGCGGCCTCTCGCGCATGAAAGCCGAATACGCCATCGACCTCGCGAGCCATTTCGTTTCGGGCAGAATCAAGCCGCGGCGCTGGGCACACATGGACGACGAAGCCATCATCGCCGAACTCGTCGACGTGCGCGGCATCGGCCGCTGGACCGCCGAAATGTTCCTGATCTTCCACCTCTTGCGCCCCAACGTCTGGCCCGTGGACGACCTCGGCCTGCTCAAGGCCATCGGCGTCCACTACCGGGGCGGTAAAAAAATCAGCGCGAAAGAAGCGCGGCTGGTAGGCGAAGCCTGGCAACCCTGGCGCACCGTCGCCACCTGGTACCTGTGGCGCAGCCTGGACCCGGTGGTGGTGGAGTACTAGGCGCGGGGGGCAAGAGGAAGCGGCCGGTCCGTTGAGCCTCTTGCGTTTCAGCGCGGATGCTGTAATCCTTAACTCGAACGCGGTCGCACACCTGATCGAGCAATCTGGGAGGATAAGCTTCAGGCGTATTTGCCGCCCGCATAAGTCCTTTTTCTTAACTGCGAATCAATAATAAACAGACAGTTATGAAGCAAAACACGGCGTTATACACCTTCAAGCAACCCAGATATATACCTTTCAAGGTGTATATCTCACGTTAGAGCTTATCCCTATGCTAAGAGATTCTTGGATTGCAAACGCATACTCTGGCGACGCAAAACTATGGAAAGTTTTCTGGTTCGGTTACATCGGCACCTTGTTGCCGGTAACAATCCTATCCAATATCGCCAAAGAAATAGTTGTAAAGAATCCTGCGTCTGTCTTTGCCTACATCGTATTTGTTGTGGTCTGGGTTCTATATGTTTGGCTAGCCATATCGCTCTGGCGGTGCTCAAAAAACTCAAGCCACAAAGGCTTCATGCTACTTGGCAGGGTTTGGGCTGGCGTTTTAGGCATATTCCTTCTTTCGGGTTTGCAGCTTATGTTCCAAGTTGCAAAGGCTTGATGATGCGCAGCTCTAACCCGCAGGTCGAGAGGGACGCTCCGCCAGCGGGGCGGGCTTCGCCCATTTTCGCCCCGCTCGCTCCGCGCTCCTCACCTTTACGTTAGAGGTCATTAAGTGCGCCCACTCTTCACCGTCCATGCTGGCGAATTCCTTGTCGGCGAGCATATCGAGCAGACCTTCAAGTCACTGAACGTCTGGGTTCCGTCAAAGGACACTGGGGTCGATCTATTGGTCACCGACGCAACTGCTCGCCACACCATCTCATTGCAGGTAAAGCTTTCCCGCGACTATCGCAAGCCGGAGGCTACTGAGAAGTTCGACCGATCATTGATTGCCGCCGGGTGGCTAACACTGGATCACGAAAAGATTGAGAAGTCTCCGGCCGACTGGTGGGTTATCGTTCTGGTGTCGCATGAACGAAAGATGAAACCGCAGTTCATCGTCGTTAGACCCTCTGATCTTCTTGCACGCTTCATAAAGATTCACGGCCGCGCGAAGAAATACCATTTCTATCCTTGGGTCACAAAGAGCGGCCTTTGCTTGCAGGGCCGAGATCTTGGCAAGGTTGATCGTGCACTTCTTGCAGACGGCCACCTTAAGCTGGGGCCTCGCGATCTGAGTGCTTTCCTAAACAATTGGTCCTGCCTTCAAAGTCTGGGAGGGACCAAATGACCTCTAACCCTGCGGTGACCTCCACGTTAGGTTTTATTTCGTATGAGCCCGGCCACAAAGAAAGTTACGAACTATTACGGTGCCTGGGTTTTGTTTTGCGTACTTTGGGCCATAACTGGCTATGGCGATTCAAAAGTGGCCCATCTTTATCTGGCTCTTACAGGCCTGCCGCTTGCTTTGTTGTCGCTTCATATAGTTCCTAACGGCACGCCTGTAGCCACACTCGCCGCAGGTCTTATTGGCTTGTTACAGTGGTGTTTGGTAGCCGAAGCTAACGCAAGGTGGGATGCGTGGGAAAAATCAAAAAATGCTAAAACCTAACATTGCGTTCAAGTTCGCTCCCTTCGGTCGCTGGGACGCGCCGCAAGCGGCATGCCCCTTAACTTAAACGTTATATGTAGCCATGACATTAGCTGACAATCGTGAAAAGTTATTTACCTATGCATTCTTCGCGTTGTATGTCCTTGGCTGGATTTTCGGTGCACGCCATTTCGGCCTTGCATTGCTTTCTTTTGCAAGCTCTAGCGTATGTGCCTTCAATACGATTCCGCCGGACGCTCATGACCGGGCGCAAAAACGAAAACAGATTTATTTAGTACTTGCAGCATTCATGCTACCGGCACTTATTGGTTTGTGGACGGTTCACCAAGACAATGCCGAGACAGATAGATTCCGAGCATATCTAGCTGAACACAACTGCACATATGTAGGAAATACTGTCTCAGGCTACTCAAAGGGCGGTTGTGACCGAGTGGGTAACTGCCAAGACCAACAGGAAATTGAGGAATCAGAGTTTTTCTGTTCATCGACGGGCAATCACATCACGTACTCGAATTTCAAAGCCGGGTATTATGGATACTAGGCTACAAGCTACGTATAACCGGTCATTCCACCGGACCTGCGCGAAAATCCGCGCAAGGCCGGTGACCTCTACCGTTAGGGATAATCGATATGCATAGTTTTCAGGTTTCAATGTTATTAGGCGCAGCGGCCTTTTCTCTGGTCAGCATGTTATTTATTTATCTCGTCAGCGTATTCGCACTTACATTCTTTTTAAAACCCAAACCTACAGTCTTGCGGCTTATATTGGGTTTCTTGTTTGCATGGTTGACGATCTCTTTCTACCTGCCTTTCAAAAGTGTCTCGTATTACTTGCATAATTCCGGAGAGATGTACATCACTGAGTTGATAGTTTCGATCGTTATGCTATTTGCTGTTGCTAAACTTTTGCCGAAAAAGCAGGGCACTCTTTAAGTTTTACGTTAGTGCACCAATCAAAATAGAGTTGTTTACAAATCCCCCGCCGCCCCCGCCTTCATGATGTTGATCAGCGCGGCGCGCACTTCCTCGATTTTTTTCTTGAGTTCCGGCGCGAGTTTCTTTTCCCGGGCGATGGCGTTGGTGTCCACGTCCATCATCACCAGCCAGGCCTTGCCGGAGTTTTCCTCGATGAGGGCAATGCGGCAAGGCATGAACACGGCGAAATCGACGTTGACGTCGATCAGTTGCTTGGCGACAAGAGCGTCGCAGAACTGGAAAATGGTGACGGTCTTCTGCGGCTGGCCGGTGACGGCCTCGACCTGCTTGGACAAGGGCAGCTCGGCGACCAGCTTGAGGTTGAGCGCATTGGCACGCAGGCGCATGGACTCGGCGGCGTCTTCCATGCTGACGTTGGGCTTGACGGCGATTTTGTAAACGCCGGGGGCGGAT
>DAIMZB010000038.1:7097-11089 GCA_036734185.1 Thiobacillaceae bacterium
TGGGCTGGGCGGCGCAAACGGCGGTGCTCAGCATGAGCAGGGCGGCAAGGCGGAAAAAATGGGCTAAAAGCTTGGGCATGGCGGGTGTCCAGGAATATACAAAAATGCTAATATACTTCGAAATCCTGCTATTGGCTCATTAAAGATCCTTGCGGTCGGATCGCCAAGCGCCGTTTCCTCCTTCGCCAGCCCGGCCAGCCCGCCCAATGCGGGTAAAATGCCCGGTTTGCCCCATTCCCCTCCAATTTCACGGATTCCTGAAGTGCTCATCAGCAACAACATCACCATGCAGTTCGGCGCCAAGCCGCTGTTCGAGAACGTTTCGGTCAAGTTCGGCGATGGCAACCGCTACGGCCTGATCGGCGCCAACGGCTGCGGCAAGTCCACCTTCATGAAAATTCTCGCCGGCGTGCTGGAGCCTTCCGCCGGCAACGTCAGCATCGACAAGAACGAGCGCATGGCCTGGCTGCGTCAGGACCAGTTCGCCTATGAGGAACAGCGCGTGCTGGACGTGGTGATGATGGGACACGAGGACATGTGGCGCGTGAGCGCCGAGAAGGACGCCATCTACGCCAACCCGGACGCAACCGAAGACGACTACATGCGCGCCGCCGAGCTGGAGAGCCTGTTCGCCGAGTACGACGGCTACACCGCCGAGGCGCGCGCGGGCGAACTGCTGCTGGGCGTGGGCATTCCGCTCGAGCAGCACAACGGACCCATGAGCACGGTGGCGCCGGGCTGGAAGCTGCGCGTGCTGCTGGCGCAGGCACTGTTCGCGAAGCCGGATATTCTGCTGCTGGACGAGCCCACCAACAACCTCGATATCCATACCATCCAGTGGCTGGAAGACGTGCTAAACAACTACGACGGCACGATGATCATCATTTCCCACGACCGCCACTTCTTGAACCAGGTGTGCACGCACATGGCGGACATGGATTACGGCAAGCTCACCATTTATCCCGGCAATTACGACGACTACATGGAGGCCTCGATGCTGGCGCGCCAGCAGCAGCAGCGTGACAATGCCAAGGCCAAGCAGCAGATCGCCGACCTGCAGGATTTCGTGCGCCGCTTCTCGGCCAACGCTTCCAAGGCGCGCCAGGCCACCAGCCGCGCGCGGCAAATTGAAAAAATCAAGGTCGAGGACATCAAGCCTTCCAGCCGCCAGTACCCCTTCATCCGTTTCGAGTACGACGAGCGCGAGAAGCTGCATCGCCAGGCGGTGGAAGTGGAGCATCTCGGTCACGGTTTCGACAAACCGCTGTTCAGCGATTTCAGCATGCGCGTGGAAGCCGGCGAGCGCGTGGCCATCATCGGCGAGAACGGCGCCGGCAAGACGACCTTGCTGCGCTGCCTGGCGGGCGACCTCGCACCGCAGCACGGCACGGTGAAATGGGCGGAAAAGGCCAAGCTTGGCTATTTCGCACAGGACCACGCCGCCGACTTCGCGGTGGACATGAATCTCTTCGACTGGATGCAGCAGTGGGGCCGCCCCAGCGACGACGATCAGGTGCTGCGCGGCACGCTGGGCCGCTTATTGTTCTCGGGTGACGAGATCGGCAAGCCGGTGAAGGTGCTGTCCGGCGGCGAGCAGGGCCGCATGCTGTTCGGCAAGCTGATGCTGGGCCGCAGCAACGTGCTGCTGATGGACGAGCCGACCAACCACATGGACATGGAGTCCATCGAGTCTCTCAACACCGCGCTGGACAAATACAAGGGCACGCTGTTCTTTGTCAGCCACGACCGCGAGTTCGTGAGCTCGCTCGCCACCCGCATCCTGGAAATCCGCAACGGCGGCATCGTCGATTTCCACGGTAATTACGAAGACTATCTCGTCAGCCAGGGCGTCAACGGATGAATCAGGCCGAATTCAAATTGCGTGGTGAACACATTGCGCTGTGCGACCTGCTGAAGCTGGCCGGCGTGACGGACAGCGGCGGGCAGGGCAAGGTTCTGATCGCCAGCGGCGAAGTCAGCGTCGACGGCGGGCAGGAACTGCGCAAGACCGCCAAGATCCGCGCGGGTCAGGTAGTGCGCTGCGCGGGTTGGGAAATCCTCGTCAAATCTTCTGATCAGCCAGGGGACAGCTAGCCCGCATCAGGCCTTGTCGCCGCCGAGATCGACTAAGAGACAGCTGGTTTTGCGGGTCGCCTGGCAGCCTGCATCACCCGGCATGTGTTCGAACGAACACTGCCGCGCCTGGAGCATTTCCCAATCTTCCTGGGCATAAGCCTGGCTTGGCAGGTTCGGCGGGTAATACACGCAGCCAAAACAGAGCTCGTCCGGCTCAACGGTCTTTGCGCACATGGAATCGGACAATCCGGCTTGCTCCGAAGATGCGAAAAAGCCTGGCTCAGGCGCCCAGCAGCTTTTGCAGCTCGCCCTTCTGGTACATGTCGGTCATGATGTCGGAGCCGCCGACGAACTCGCCGTTGACATAAAGCTGGGGAATCGTCGGCCAGTTGGAATATTCCTTGATGCCCTGACGGATGTCGGCATCGGCCAGGACATTCACGGCCAGATACTCGTTCACACCGCAGGCCTTGAGGATGCCGGCCGCATTCGCCGAAAAACCGCACTGCGGGAACTGCGGCGTGCCTTTCATGTACAGCACGACCTTGTTTTTGGCGACCTGGTCGCGGATGGTGTCCTGAGTGCTCATCAAATGCTCCTGAATGTCTTGTCAGTGTTCAAGTGTAGGTAGAGGGGGCGGGGTCGGTCAAACGCCTTGGGGGGTGACATGAGGGCGGCCCGTAAAATTACAAGTCAGCCCGGCAGGCAACCGAGCGTGACGCGGCCAATGCCCGCCAGGTCGGCGCGGGTCTCGATCGCGGCAAATCCTGCCGCCTCGACCAGGGCACGGCAAGCCTCGCCCTCTTCCCAGCCGTGCTCGAACAGCAGCCAGCCGCCGGGCTTGAGCCAGGCGGGGGCTTGCCGCACGATGAACCGGATATCGTCGAGGCCGTCCGTGCCCGAGGCCAGGGCCTCGGCAGGCTCGTGCGTGAGCGCGGCCAGATGGGGATCGCCTTCGGCCACGTAGGGCGGGTTGCTGACGATGAGGTCAAATTTTCCCGCGCCGTCTGGCAGCGCCTGGTACCAGCTGCCCTGGTAAAAGCCCAGCTTCGCGCCCAGATGGACGGCGTTCTGCATGGCCACCGCCAGCACCGCCGGGCTCTGGTCGACGGCGAGGATACCGCAACCGGGGCGCTCCAGCGCCAGGGTCACGGCGATGCAGCCGGAACCTGTTCCAAGATCGAGCGCACGCCCGAATGGCGGCAGCCTCTCCAGCGCCAGCTCGACCAGCAGCTCGGTCTCCGGACGCGGCACCAGCACGTCGGGTGTGACCCTGAAAACGCGGCCAAAAAATTCCTTTTCGCCAAGCAGGTAGGCTACCGGCTCACCCTTCAGGCGGCGCGCGAGCAGGGCTTCGTATTTTTCCAGGGGGGCAGCGGGCAGGGGGTCGCGTTCGTGCGCGATCAGCCAGGCGCGATTGACGCCCAGCGCATGGCCCAGCAGCACGCGGACTTCGAGCTTCGATTCGGAAGCGTCAAGCGACAGCGCCTTGCCAAGCCGCGGTGCGTCGCGTTGCAGCAGCTCGGCGGGGGTGTTCACGCTTCCTGTTCGCTCAGCGCCGCCATTTGTTCGGCGTGGTGTTCGGCGGACAGCGCGTCGAGCAGTTCGGTGAGGTCGCCGTCCATGATGAAGTCAATCTTGTACAGGGTGAGGTTGATGCGGTGGTCGGTGATGCGCCCCTGCGGGAAGTTGTAGGTGCGGATGCGCTCTGAACGGTCGCCGCTGCCGATGAGCGACTTGCGCGTGCTGGCGATCTTGGCCTGCTGCGCGCGTTCCTGCGCGTCCTTGATGCGCGCGGCCAGCACCGACATGGCCTGCGCCTTGTTCTTGTGCTGCGAGCGGTCGTCCTGGCACTCGACCACGATGCCGGTGGGCAGGTGGGTGATGCGCACGGCGGAGTCGGTTTTGTTGATGTG
>DAIMZB010000038.1:11099-13956 GCA_036734185.1 Thiobacillaceae bacterium
GTGCAGGCCGAGGTGTGGATGCGACCCTGTGTCTCGGTGGCGGGCACGCGCTGCACGCGATGGCCGCCGGACTCGAACTTGAGGCGCGAATACGCGCCCTGCCCGATGACCCGCGCGATGATTTCGCGGTAGCCGCCGAGCTCGGATTCGTTGGCGGAAATCACTTCCACCTTCCAGCCCTGGCGTTCGGCGTAGCGCGAATACATGCGGAACAGGTCGCCCGCGAACAACGCGGACTCGTCGCCGCCGGTGCCGGCGCGAATCTCCAGGAAGATGTTCTTGTCGTCGTTGGGATCCTTGGGCAGCAGCGCGACTTGAAGATCCGATTCCAGCTGCGCCATATTCTCGTGCGCGGCATCGATCTCGGCCTGGGCGAACTCCCTCATGTCCGGGTCGCCCAGCAGCTCCTGCGCGGTGGTGGCGTCCTTGTCAGCCTGTTGCCAGGCGCGGAACAGCGCCACCACCGGCGTCAGCTCGGCGTGTTCTCGAGAAAGTCTGCGGTACTGTTCCATGTCCGCCGTGGCGTTCTCGTGCGACAGCAGGCGGTCAAGCTCGACCAGCCGTTCGGCAAGCTGCGTGAGTTTGTTGGAGAGGGAGGCTTTCATGGCAAATGAAGCGCAATCGCGCGCAGCCCGGCAAGCCGGGCGCGGCGACCAGGCTAATCGTGGTGGATATCGTAAATGCGGCTGATCAGCCGCGCGAGCGAGTCGCGCTCATCGTCGGAAATATGGTGCAGCGCGTGGGTGGGCGCATGCAGCAGCTTGTTGGTGAGCGCGCGCGACATCTGCTCGATCACCTGGTCGGGGCTTTCGCCCTTCTCCAGCAGCTTGCGGGCGCGCTCGATCTCGTGGCGGCGATGGCGCTCGGCGTGGTCGCGAAGGCCGCGGATCATGGGCACCAACTCGCGCGTGTCCATCCAGTGCAGGAAGTCCTGCACGCTGGTTTCGATGATCGCCTCGGCCTGGGCAACCTGTGCAACGCGCTGGTCCTGGCCCTGCTGCACGACGTCGCCAAGATCGTCGACGGTGTAAAGGAAGACATCGTCGAGTTCGCCGACCTCCTCTTCAACATCGCGCGGCACCGCCAGGTCAACCATGAAGAAGGGCTTGTGCTTGCGCAGCTTGAGTGCGCGCTCCACCATACCCTTACCAAGGATGGGCAGCGGACTTGCGGTGGAAGTGATGATGATGTCGTAGTGCGCGAGGTGCTCGGGCAAATCGGTCAGCGCGATCACGCCGGCATTGAAGCGCTCGGCCAGCGGACGGGCGCGCTCCACGGTGCGGTTGGCCACCAGGATGTTCCTGGGGTGCTGCGCGGCAAAGTGCGTCATGCACAGTTCGATCATTTCGCCCGCGCCGATGAACAGCACGTTTTGCTCGGACAGGCCGGGGAAGATGCGCTCGGCCATGCGCACGGCGGCAGCGGCCATGGATACGGAGGACGCGCCGATTTCGGTGGCGGTGCGCACTTCCTTGGCAACGGAAAAGGTGCGCTGGAACAGCTTGTGCAAAAGCAGACCGAGGGTGCCGGCCTCTTCGGCAGTCTTCACCGCATCCTTGATCTGGCCGAGGATCTGGGTTTCGCCCAGCACCATGGAGTCCAGTCCCGAGGCCACGCGAAAGGCATGGCGCGCCGCCTCGCCCTGAGGCAGGCGGTAGAGATAGGGCTCGACCTCGGCGCGCGGCAGCTGGTGATAGCCGGACAGCCAGGCCACCGGCGCGTCGGGATCGGGGGTGTGGCAATAGATCTCGGTGCGGTTGCAGGTGGACAGGATGGCCGCCTCCTTCACCTGCGGCTGGCGGGTGAGGTCATGCAGCGCATCGCCCATGCGCTCGGCGGCAAACGCCACCCGCTCCCGGATGGAGACCGGGGCGGTATGGTGGTTGATGCCAAAGGCAAAAAGCTGCATGGGAATCGGGCGCAAGGAATCGGGAGTCGTATTTTAGCGTATCGGCCGGCCGGTCAGCCGTGCGGCGCTATCGCGCCGGCACGGTCTGGGGCGGCAGGATGGGATCGAGGCTGTCCGGGAAGCCGCCTGGCTGCACGCGCTGGCCTTCGCGCGTGGTGCCCTCGCGGACTTCCTTGCCGCGCGCAGGGGGGGCTTTCGGTACTGGTGCTGGCGCGCCGGCAGGGGCTTCGGCCTGGGGCGCCGTTGGGGCGGGCGCTGGCGGCACGGTCGCGGGAGCGGGTTTCAGCGTTTCCGGGAACACCGATGCCTGCAGGCGCGGCAGCAGGTTCTTGAGGATCTGTGCGATCAGCGAGCTGGTGAACTGGAACTGCCCCGCCTGCTCGCCCTGCACCAGCGCGGTAAAGGTCCCGAAATGACGTTCCCCAAGATAGAACACGAGGGTGGCGGTACGGCTCACCACGCGCGATTCCAGGACCTGGCCGCCGGGGCCGACGCGCTCGAAGCGATGGTCGCCGGTGCCAGTCTTGCCGCCGATCGGCACCAGGGTGCCATCGGCATACTTGATGGCGCCATGCAGCCTGGCCGCCGTGCCGCTTTCCACCACCATGCCCAGGGCCTTGCGCAGGGTCTGCGCCACTTCCCTGGGGAACAGCACTTCCGGTTGCGGGCGGGGCGGGCGCATGTGGGTCTCATAGGGGGTATCGACCGCGAAGTGCAGCTCTTTCAGGCTGGCGACCGGCAGACGCACGCCATCGTTGACGATGATGCCCATCAGCTCGGCCAGCGCGGCGGGGTCCAGCGGCGCGGTCTGGACGCCAAGCGCCTCGATCTCCGCCGTGCGCAGCTTGCAGACCACCTCCAGGCGGCTACGCAGGTACGCGCGCATAAATATCTTCCAGGGTATTACGTATATGAGATCACTTTAAGCCTTGCACCTTTCCCCACTGG
>DAIMZB010000039.1:0-13820 GCA_036734185.1 Thiobacillaceae bacterium
TGGCCTGGCGCGCAAGCAGACGCTGCCTTTCTGCCGTGACATCCTGCTGGCGGCGTTGCAGCACCTGGATCAGATGCCAGCCAAAGGAGGTTTGCACGATCGGACTCAGCTCCCCTGGTTTGAGGGCATTCATGGCGCGCTCGAATTCCGGAACTGTGTCGCCGGGGTTGACCCAGTTGAGTTCGCCACCCTTGGAGGCGCTGCCGGTATCTTCCGAAAACTGGCGCGCCATGTTCTCGAATTTTTCCCCGCCCTGCTCGATGCGTTCGCGTATTTGGGTCAGCCGGTAAATCGCATCCGATTCGGAGGTTATTTCGCTGGGCTTGATCAGGATGTGCCTTACCCGGGTCTGGGTGATCACCGTCGCATCATTCTTGCCGCGCTTTTCGTTGAGCCGGATGATGTGAAAACCGTTGGGGCTCTTGATCAGTTCGCTTACCTGGCCCGGTTTGAGTTTTTGCAGCGCATCCAGGAACAGTGTGGGAATCTGCCCGGCCGGCCGCCAACCCAGGCTGCCGCCGTCAAGCGCGTTGGGGGCATCGGAATAAGTCGCGGATAGCTGGGCAAAGTCGGCGCCCTTGCGTAGCTGGCTGATAATGCTTTCCGCGCGCGCGCGCCGCGCCTGGGTCTCCTCGGGCGAGGCGTTTTCAGGTACGGCGACCATGATGTGGGAGAGGTTGTATTCTTCGTCCTGTGAGAGGCCGGACTGAGACTGCAGGTAGCTGTCTATCTCCGCGTCGCTAATGTTGATCTTGCTCTCGACCTGGCGTTCGCGCGCGCGGCTGATCATGATCTCGTTGCTGAGGTTTTCGCGAAAACGGTCGAAGCTGATGCCGTCGCGAGCCAGGGCCGCCTTCAGCCCATCGAGGCTCAAGCCGTTTTGCGAGGCGATGCGTTGTACTGCGCGGTCAACCTGCACGGGGTCCACGCGCACGCCGGAACTCTTGACGTGTTGCAACAGGGCACGTTCGGTGACCATGCGCTCCAGGGTTTGCGTGAGCAGAAGGTCATGCGGGGGCAGCTGAATGTTCTGCTTCCTGAGTTGCTGCACCGTCGTGTTGTAGCGCTGTTCGAGTTCGCCACGCGTGATGACCTCGTCGTTGACGACGGCAGCAATCTGGTCGACCTCGATAATCGTGGGGGCAGCCTGCGCCAGGGCCGCAGTACAGGCCAGGAAGAAGCAGGCAAGAACTTTAGTCGGGAGTGAGTTCATTGGTTGGCGTATATCCTGGAATGCTGTGTTTAAGTACGTTCATCGGGCTGGCACCGAGGCGGCCCATGCCGTTCAACTCAAGCTGCAGGAAGAAGGCATTGTTGACGTTCTTTTCCGCAGTGGTAATGCGCTGCGCCACGGCGCGCAGCATCCAGCAGCCGCCATTATATTCAAGTCCTGCCAGGCCTTCGACCAGATTGTTGTCGCGGAATGAGTAGTTGGCACGCAGCAGCCCGTACAGATTTCGGGTCACGGGCCACTGCAGTGCAGTGTCCAACTGCTCGACCGAGCCGTCAATAAAGCGGTAACCAATGCTGGCCGTCTTCCCCAGCTCCGGATGGTAGCTGGTGGAAATGGTGGTTTTCATGGTCTTGCCGAGGTCCGTGTCGTACTGCCAGCCGGTGTCCACACGCCAGGCCTTGCTGATCTGACCGGAGAGCAGGGCCAGCAGATCGGTGGCTTTGCTGTCGCGCGGCGGGTCCGTCGGCAGCAGGGTAACCTGCTGGCTGGAGAAGTAGAAGCGCTGGCCGAATGCGATCTTGAGTCTTTCCAGGCCGTTGCTTTCTTCTATGAAACGGCTGGTCATGGCTACCGTCAGCTGGTTCGCGTCATTGATGCGATCGCCGCCGATGAACTGGTTCTCGGTGAAAATCTGCGCAAAGCTGAGGTCGAGCAGGGCGGTGTCGAACACGGGCAGCGTGCTCTGGTTGCGGTAGGGCGCATAGACATAGTAGGCGCGCGGTTCCAGGGTTTGCAGGTAGCGGTTGTCGCCAAAGTCGAGGTTGCGCTCGAATATCAATCCGCTGTCCAAGCTGCCGATCGGGAGCGCGCGCGTCTGCCTGTCTTCCATGCCGGCGAGCGGCTGATTGATGCTGTAGTACGTGTAGTGGTAGCCGACCTTGGGCGTGATGAAGAAGGCGCTGGTGCTGTAGGGCAGCTTGATGTTTGGGTAGACGGTAAAGCGGCTGCCGCCGCCAACCTGGGTGAGCGGGTCGGGGCTGGGATGGTGGAAGTAGCTGTATTCGGTTTCGACGCCGGCTTCAAGGTACCCGCCCAGCGGGCGGTTCGCGGTCAGGGTGAGTTGAGGCAGGCGGTAATAGGGCGTTTGCAGGATGGGCTTGTTTGGGTCCTGCAAAACCTGGAGCTGCTGGAGGCGCATCCCGGCCTGCCACCAGTCGCCATCGTAGTTCAGCGTTCCGTCCTGCGGCAGGATGGAGCGCGAGGTGATTTCAATCTGGTTGGACAGATCGCGGAAATACTGATCGTCGGAAACCCGTTGAAAGGTGACCTGGCCCTTCAGGTTGGGGGTGAAGTTCTGGGTATGATTGAGCGCGGCAAGCCAGCGCGTGCTATTCGCGGTTTGGTCCTTGAGGTATTCGAGCGCAGCCTCACCCTCAAAGGACGGCATCAGGTAGCGGAATTCGCTGCCCAGTTGCAGGCCCCGCGTGGCCAGGTAACGCGGGTACAGCGTGGCGTCGTAATTGGGCGCGAGGTTGAGGTAGTAGGGCAGGATGACATCGAGGCCGTTATTGCCGGAAAAACCGATGGTGGGCGACAGAAAGCCGGACTTGCGCGCGTCGTTCAGTGGGAAATCCGCCCAGGGTGTGTAAAGCAGCGGCATGCTCTTGAATTTAAGCAGCACATTCCGAGCCGTGCCAACCTGCTCGTTCTGGTCGATGTTGAGGTCCGACACCTTGAGCTGCCAGTCTTCGTTGCCAGGCGAACACGTGGTGTAGGTCGCATCCTTGGCGGAAAACCTGTTCTGCCCCAGGAGCTGCAATGATTCCCCCTCCCCATGCCCTGCGATGCGCCGTCCCTCGGTCGGCAGGATCTGGTAGGTTGGGTCGGTCATCTCGCCGGTATTGTCGCCGAGCTTTAGCTTGAGGGTGGTCCCATTGAGAATCAGATTCGGCCGCTCCAGCCGGATGTTGCCCGCGGCTTCGATTCGCTCTTCGCTGTAGTCGTAGCGCACCGTGTCGGCGAAAAAGTTCTGCCCGGCCTTGCGTCCCTCTACCTTGCCGGTAGCCTCGATCAGGGTTGGGCCAATGGACTGTATGAGGTCGGCGGAGAGGAATAGCGGACCCTCCTCGCCAGCGGCCTGGGAACCGAGCAGGCCCGTATCCCGCTTCAGGACGAGCGGAAGCTCATCTGCGCGGGTCGAGGACCAGGCGAAAAGTGCGAAAAAGACGGGCGCCAGGGCTAGCCGCGCCAAGGTCAGTGGCAAGCTGTAAAATCCCAGTTTTTATTCAAGTTGATCGGCATGGAGCGTTTACAGGCCCTGCGGCAATGGCTGGGCAAGCAAGTAGGAACGGAATCCTTCGATCTCGCTCCGGCTTCGAGCGATGCGAGCTTCCGCCGCTATTTTCGCGCCACCTTCAATGGCCGCCATTATATCGTCATGGACGCCCCTCCGGCGCACGAGGATTGTGGCCCGTTCATTCACGTCGCCGGGGTCCTCGACGGGGCGGGGGTGCACGTGCCCAAGGTGCTGGCGCAGGACTTGCAGCAGGGTTTCCTGTTGCTGACCGACCTGGGCAGCAGCACCTACCTATCTGTGCTGGACGAATCCAATGCCCATGCGCTTTACCTGGCCGCCAATGAAGCACTGGTGAAAATCCAGCTGGCCAGCAAACCCGGCGTATTGCCAGCCTATGATCGCGCGCTGCTTGAGCGCGAGCTTAACCTGTTTCCCGAGTGGTACGTGGCCAGGCATCTGAACATGGCCCTCTCGCCCGCGCAGCAGGAGACCCTGCATGGCGTATTCGAGCGCGTACTGGGCAACAATCTGGCGCAGCCCCAGGTTTTTGTCCATCGCGACTACCACTCTCGCAATCTGATGGTTTCCGACCCCAACCCTGGCGTACTGGATTTCCAGGATGCGGTGTACGGGCCTATCACCTATGATCTGGCTTCGCTGTACAAGGATGCCTATATCCGCTGGGACGAGGAACGGGTGCTGGACTGGACGATTCGCTATTGGGAGTCTGCGCGCAAGGCGCGCCTGCCGGTGAGCCTTGATTTTTACGAGTTCTACCGCGATTTCGAGTGGATGGGCGTGCAGCGCCACATCAAGGTGCTGGGCATTTTCGCCCGGCTTTGCCACCGCGACGGCAAGGACGGCTATCTCAAGGACATGCCGCTGGTCATGGACTACCTGCGCAAGGCCTGCGAGCGCTATCCCGAACTTGTGCCGATGGCGCGGCTGCTCGACGAGCTGGAAAACAGGCAGGCCCAGGTAGGGTACACCTTCTAGGGGCAAGGACACGCTTTGAAAACCGCAATGATTCTGGCGGCCGGCAAGGGGGAGCGCATGCGCCCCCTGACCGACCACATTCCCAAGCCCCTGCTGCCGGTGGGCGGCAGGCCGCTCATACTCTGGCATCTGGAAAAGCTCGCCAAGGCCGGGTTTGGCCGCATCGTCATCAATCATGCGCATCTGGGCGACCAGATCGAGGAAACCCTCGGCGACGGCGAGGCTTTCGGCATCGAGTTGCGCTATTCGCGCGAGGGCGAGCCGCTGGAAACGGCAGGTGGCATCGCCACCGCGCTGCCGCTGATAGACAGTGAGATTTTTCCGGTGGTGAATGCGGACGTGTTCTGCGATTACGACTTTGCGCATTTTGCAGGCATCATGGCGCGTATGCAAAGCGAAAACAGCCTGGCGCACCTGGTGCTGGTCGAGAACCCCCCGCATCACCCCGAGGGCGATTTCGAGCTGGCCGGCGAGCGCGTCTTGGATAGGGTTTGCCCGGCTTCCCTGACGTTTTCGGGCATCGGCGTGTATCGCCGCGAACTGTTCGCCGCCGTCGAAGCCTGGAAAAAGGCTCCGCTGGCGCCGCTGCTCAAGGCGGCCATGAACGGCGGGCGCGTCACCGGCGAGCATTTTCCCGGCCGCTGGGTGGATGTGGGCACGCCGGAAAGATTGCGGGAACTCGACCGCGAAATCACCCACCAAAACTGCTGACATGGACAACACGGTTTATCGCCAACGCCGAAGCCGCGTCCTCGAACAGATGGGCGAGGGCGTGATGGTCATCGCCACCGCGCCGGAGGTTCCGCGCAACCGCGATACCCATTATCCCTACCGCCACGACAGCTATTTTTACTGGCTGACCGGATTCAACGAGCCGGAAGCGGTGGTGGTGCTGGTTGGCGGCGCCACGCCGCGCCACATCCTGTTCTGTCGCGACAAGAATGAAGAGCGCGAGATCTGGGACGGTTTCCGCTACGGCCCGGAAGCGGCGCGCGAGGCCTTTGCGTTCGATGAAACGTACTCCTACGACGCGCTCGACGCCGAACTGCCCGGGCTGCTGGAAAACCAGCCGCAGCTCGCCTACCTTATCGGCCGCGACCTGGCCTGGGACAACCAGGTCATGGGCTGGCTCAACGCCGTGCGCGCCAAGGCAAGAAGCGGCGTGCACGCACCGAACAAAATGATCGACGCGCGCATCTGGCTGGACGAGATGCGCCTCATCAAGGACGCGCACGAACTGGCGCTGATGCGCCGCGCCGCCGAGATTTCTTCAGGCGCCCACATCGCCGCCATGCGCACGACCCGCCCGGGTCTGCACGAGTACGAGATCGAGGCCGAACTCCTGTCTGCGTTCCGCCGCGGCGGCGCCGAGGCTCCGGCCTACACCTCCATTGTTGCCAGCGGCGCCAACGCCTGTGTGCTGCATTATGTCTTCAACAACAAGCCGCTCAAGGATGGCGACCTGCTGCTCATCGACGCGGCTGCCGAATACGGCAGCTATGCGGCCGACATCACCCGCACCTTTCCGGTGAGCGGGCGCTTCACGGCCGCACAGAAGGACGCCTACGAACTGGTGCTGGCCGCGCAGGCGGCGGCCATTGCCGCTGTCAGGCCGGGCGCCGCGTGGAACGACTATCACGACGCCGCGGTGCGCGTATTGACCCAGGGCATGGTGGACTTGAAGCTGCTGTCGGGCGAAGTTGACGGGCTCATCGAGTCGGAAGCCTACAAGCGCTTCTATATGCACCGCACCGGGCACTGGCTGGGCATGGACGTGCACGATGCCGGCGAATACAAGATCAAGGGCGAATGGCGTCCGCTGGCGCCCGGCATGACGCTCACGGTCGAGCCCGGCTTGTACATTCGCCCGGCGGAAGACGTGCCCGAGGCCTTCTGGAACACCGGCATCCGCATTGAGGACGACGTTGTGGTCACGGAGAGCGGTTGCGAAGTGCTGACCGACCCGCCCAAAGGCGTCGCCGAAATCGAAGAGGCCATGCGTGGCTAGCGCACAAGAGGACATTGTCATTGCCGGCGCCGGCCCCGTCGGGGCCGTGTGTGCGCTGGCGCTGAAGCAGGGCGGGCTCGACCCGCTGGTGCTGGAAGCGCGCCCCGAGAACGCGCCGGTGAACGACCGCCGCACCCTGGCGCTGTCCTATGGTTCGCGCCTGCTGCTGGAACGCCTCGGCATCTGGGCGGGAATCCACGACGCCACGCCGATTTCGCAGATCCATATTTCCCACCGCGGCGGGCTGGGCCGCGCGTTCCTCAGCGCGCAGGAAGAAAAGCTCCCGGCGCTGGGCTACGTGATTTCCTATGGCGAACTGGCCCAAGCCCTGATGAACGCACTCAGCCAAGCCGGTGTGCGCATGCGTTTCGGTGTGCAGGTGAAAAAAGTCGAGGCACAGAACGATGCCGCGGCGTTGGCGCTGGAAGGTGAAGCGCCTGAAAGCCTGCATGCGCGCCTGGCCGTGATTGCCGATGGAGGCCGCGGTCAGGACACGCCCGCGGCCAAATGGTCGCGGGACTATGCGCAGGTCGCGGTGGTGGCGGAAGTGAAAAGCGAGCTGCCGCACCGCAATCTGGCCTACGAACGCTTCACGCCGAACGGCCCCATTGCGCTGCTGCCGCGCGGCGACGGTTATGCGCTGGTCTGGGTGAACGCGCCCGATGAGGCTGCGCGTGTCGCGCAATTGGGCGACGCAGAATTTCTTGCCGAACTGCATCGGCAGTTCGGCAACCGCCAGGGCCGCTTCCTCGCCGTGCATTCACGCGGGCAGTTCCCGCTCAAGCTCGATTATCGCGGCACCGAGTCCGGACCGCACGTGGTGCGCATCGGCAATGCCTCGCAGACTCTGCACCCGGTGGCGGGCCAGGGTTTCAACCTCGGACTGCGCGATGCCTGGGAGCTGGCGGAGTCCTGCCTGAGCGCCGCACCGGAAAGGCTGGGCAGCGCCATGGGGAATCATGGCGCACATTTGGGCAGCGCCGCGCAGCTGGCGCGCTATGCCGCCGGCCGGCGTCGTGATGCCCTGCCCGGCATTGGTTTCACCGACTTCCTGGTGCGCTCGTTTTCCAACACCAACCCGGTCGCTCATCACCTGCGCGGCCTCGGCCTGATGGCGCTGCAGGCGCTGCCGCCGGCGCGCCACTTCGTCGCGCGTCGCATGCTGTTCGGGAAAAACGGATGAGCATGCGCTATCACACCGCCGTTATCGGCGCCGGGCTGGTGGGCAGCGCGACGGCGCTGGCGCTCGCCCGCGCCGGGCTCAATGTCGCGCTGGTGGAGCCGCGCGAAGCTGGCGTGCCGGACACAGGCTGGGACATCCGCGTCTATGCCATCAGCCCGGACAGCGAAGCGCTGCTGGACGAGCTGGGTGCATGGAAGCGGCTTGATGCCGCGCGCATACAAACGGTCTATCGCATGGACGTGCATGGCGACGCCTCGGGCGCACTGTTGCTCGATGCCTATGCGGCTGGCGTGCCCAGGCTCGCGACCATTCTCGAAAGCGCACGCCTGCAGCACGCGCTTTGGCAGGCCGTGAAAGCGCACGACAACATCGAGGTCGTCTGCCCGGCCAATGTCGCCGACGTTGCGTGGACCCGCCCGCGCTCGGTTGTTGCGCTCGACAATGGCAGGGTGCTCGAAGCCGAGCTGGTCGTCGGCGCGGACGGCGCACAGTCGATGATTCGCCAGCGCGCCGGTATCGAGTCGAAGGTCAGCCCGTACGGACAGTCGGGCGTGGTGGCCAATTTCGAAACCGAACAACCCCATCGCGGCACGGCCTTCCAGTGGTTTCGGCCCTACAAGACGGGGTGCGGCGACATCATCGCCTACCTGCCCTTGCCGGGGAACCGGATGTCGCTGGTATGGTCGACCGCCACCGAGCGCGCCCAGGAACTGCTTGCGCTCGGGGAGCAGGAATTCTGCGCACAAGCCGAACAGGCCGGTGCGTCTCGTCTGGGTAGGCTGCACCTGATCACCCGGCCTGCGGCCTTCCCCCTCCGGCTGATGCAAACCGACAGTCCGGTTCGCGCAGGCTGTGCGCTGGTCGGCGATGCGGCACACGGTGTGCATCCCCTCGCAGGGCAGGGGGTCAATCTCGGCTTTGGCGACGTTGCTGTGCTGGCAGATGTGATCGCTCAAAGAGGCAGATCGGGCTGCGGCGACCCGGCGTTGCTGGAACGCTATGCGCGCCGCCGGGCCGGGCCGGTGGCGCGCATGCAGTTCGTGACCGACAACCTGTGGCGGCTGTTCGGGCGCGACGATCGGCTTGCCGGGGTCATGCGCAACTCGGGCATGTCGCTGCTCAACAAACTGGAGCCGGCCAAGTCGGCCCTCATCCACGAAGCTTTCTTCAATTAAGGAAACATAATGCGTTTAATCCAGCTCTTCCTTTCGTTGCTCCTGATTGCGAGTGTGTCCGCCCAGGCCGGCGAAAAGGAAGTCCGCCAGGCATTGCAGAAGAATTTTTCCGGCATGGAAATCGGTTCCGTCAGCAAGACCCCTTTCGGCGACCTCTATGAAGTGGTGGTGGATGGGCAGGCGGCCTATGTGACCGGCGACGGCAAATACCTGGTACTGGGCAATGTGATCGACCTGGCGAGCAAGCGCAACCTCACTGCGGCGCGCAACGCCAAGCTGATGGAAGTGAAGTGGAGCACGCTGCCGCTCGCCAATGCCATCAAGGAGGTGAAGGGCAACGGCAGCCGCAAGCTGGCGATTTTCTCCGATGCGGACTGCCCTTATTGCCGCAAGCTGGAGCCGGAACTGGAAAAACTCACCAACGTGACGATTTACACTTTCCTGTATCCCATCGAGGGTCTGCACCCGGATGCAGTGCCTACGTCCAAGAAAATCTGGTGCGAAAAGGATCGCCTCAAGTCCTGGAAAGCCTACATGCTCAAGGGCGAGGAGCCCAAGGCCAAAGGCGACTGTCCGAATCCCGTGGATGAAAACGTCGAGCTCGGCAACAAGCTCAAGGTCAGCGGCACACCCACGCTCATCCTCGAGAATGGCCAGCGCATACCTGGCTTTGTGCCGGCGGACAAACTGGAGCAGATGCTGACCGCCGCAGCCCGCAAATGAACGCCGCAATTTCCTGGGACGAGCGTTACGCCAGGCCCGGTTTCCTGTTCGGCGAGGCGCCCAACGCCTTCCTCAAGAGCCAGTTGCCGCTGCTGAAACCGGGCATGTCCGCGCTGGCCATCGCCGACGGCGAGGGCCGCAACGGCGTATGGCTCGCCGAGCAGGGGCTGCAGGTGCATGCCGTGGATGCCTCCAAGGTAGCGCTGGAAAAATCGCGCCAGCTTGCTGCGCGGCGCGGCGTGAACTTGCAGTGGGATGAAGTCGACCTGCTGAACTGGTCCTGGCCGCAGGCCGCCTACGATGTGGTGGTCGCCATTTTCATCCAGTTTCCCGGCCCGGAGGGGCGGGCACGGCAATTCGCCGGCATCCGCCAGGCGCTGAAGCCCGGCGGACTCCTGATCATGCAGGGCTATACTCCGCGACAGCTCGAATATGGCACGGGTGGCCCGCCGCACGCCGAGAACATGTACACCGAGGAGCTGCTGCGCGCGTCATTCGGCGACTGGAAGGTCCTGCATCTTGCCGAGCACGACGACGCCATTGATGAAGGCGCCGGCCACAGCGGCATGTCGGCGCTGATCGACCTGGTGGCGAGGAAGCCCTAGCCCGCCTTCTTCGGGCACTGCATCTGGCCGTCGAGCCGCATCCATTTCATGAGCCAGTCCCTGGCCTTCAGGCGCGCGTGGCGCGTGGCGATTTTCTCTTCCGGCGTCTGGTCGGCGCGGAAGTCGAAGGCGCGCCGCGCCATGGGGTATTCCTGGAATTCCACCGGCACGCCGCGTTCCCACAGCGCATAGAACGCGCGCCCTGCATTGATGCGGCGCAACTCGAAGTCGGCATCGCCGATCAGGAACAGCATGGGCGTGTCGATCTGCATGATCTCCGGCGCCACGCGGAACAGCTGGTCCGGCTCGGGCGCATTGGGGTTCTGCATGTGGCCGTAATAGCTCACGATGGCGGCGATGTCCCTGCCGCGCCTGGCAGCCAGCCGAATCGCGTAATAGGGGCCGCGCGATTGGGCCACAATGCCGATTGGACCCTTGCAGGCGTTGGGCAACTGCATCAGATAGTCCATCCCGGCCTCGACATCCATTTCGGTTTCCGGGTTGTGCTCCGACGGCCAGCGCTCGATCATGCGCCCGCTCTGCCAGTCGGGCATCACCACCAGGAAGCCCTGGGCCGCGAGGTCGGCGATGTGTTTCTGTTCGTTTTCATCGATGCCGCGCTTGGCGTGGATGAACAGCACTGGCGGGAAGGGGCCCTTGCCCGCCGGCGTCGCCACGCTGACCGGGACCTCGGTTCCATCCGCGGATTTGATGACGGCCTGGGTGACGCCGGGTTCGCCCAGTGCCATTGCGGGGGCGGCAGCCAGAGCCAGCAGAAAAAGCCAGGTGTGGCGCATGGGACGGTCTCTTGTCGGTTGTTATGGGAAAATGAATTCTAGAGGATTCGTCCCATTCCGACTCTGGTACTCAATGACTGGTCCGATCATGCCGGCTGCGCGCCGCCGCTTTCTCGCCATGCTCTGGTTGTCGCTTGCGCTGCACGCGCTGGTGATCGGGCTTGCGCAACTGCCGCCGCCGGTACGGGTGCCCTCGTCGCCGCATTTCAATGTCGAGATTGAAAGATCCGCGCCCGCGCCGGCTGCACAGCCTGTGCCCGAGCACAGCCCCGCGGCCAGGCCGGCAATCAAGCCGGCACCTGCATTGCCCGCGCAGCAGCAGGTGAGTCCCGCGCCAGTTCGCCCTTCCGTGGTCAGCCCGCCGCCGGCTGATATCGCCCCCGCAGCGCCGGGGGCGGCGCCATTGGCGCCATCCGTGCCCGCGCCGGCCCCGGCCGCGTCCGGGCGCGAATTGCCAGGCCCGGTGGTCAATGTTCCGCTGCTGATGGATGCGCGCTACTACTCCGCACGGGAACTGGACATCCAGCCCGCTGCCCTGCGCAAGCCGGAACCGGTTTACCCGGCGGCGGCGGAAGAGCGGAGGGTTGCAGGACGCGTGCTCATCCGGCTGCATCTGGAGGCCGACGGCAGCATCAGCAGGACCGAGGTCGTTTCAGTCGCGCCAGGTGGCGCGTACGGCGAGATGTTCAGGAAAGCCACGCTTGATTCGCTCAAGGGCGCGCGTTTCAGGCCGGCCCGGCGCAACGGCCAGCCGGTACGCGCCGTGGTGGAAATCCCGGTGGTGTTCGACCCTGACGAGTGACGGCTTATTTGCTGGCCATGGGCTGCGGGGCATAGTCTTTGGGCAGGAGCACCCACATGCGGCCCTTTTGCTTCATCCTGCCCGCCTGCTCGCCCGCCGCGGCGCCAAATCCCCAGTAGAAATCCGCGCGTACCGCACCGCGGATGGCGCCGCCGGTATCCTGCGCCATCATCAGGCGGTTGAGGGGCTGGGGCGAGTTGGGCCAGGTGGTGGAAATGAACACCGGGGCGCCCAGCGGGATGTATTTCGGGTCGATGGCAATGGAACGCCCCGCCGTGAGCGGCACGCCCAGCGCGCCGAGCGGCCCGGAAAGGCCGTTGGGCAGTTCCTTGAAGAACACGTAGCTTGGGTTGCTGTTCAGGAGTTCCGTCAGCCTGTCAGGGTTGGCCTGTCCCCAGGCCTTGATGCCCTGCATCGAGGCTTCCTCCAGCTTCAGCTCGCCGCGTTCGACCAGCAGCTTGCCGATGGATTTGTAGGGGTAGCCATTCTGGTCGGCATAGCCGATGCGCATGTGCGTGCCGTTGGGCAGTTCAATGCGGCCGGACCCCTGAACTTGCAGGAAGAAGAGTTCGACCGGGTCTTCCGCCCAGGCGATCGGTTTGCCCTTGAAGTTTCCATTGCCGTTTTCAATCTCGCCGCGAGTGGAATAGGGCACGACCCGGTTGCCTTGCAGCCGCCCCCTCAAGCGCAGGCTTTTCAGTTCCGGGTAGATGCTGGCGAGATCGACCACAATGAGGTCATCCGGCGCCGCATACACCGGGAAGCGGGCTTTCATGGTGCGCATGCGGTCACCCTTGATGAGCGGCTCGTAGTAGCCGGTGATCATGCCTTCCAGGGTGTCGTCAGGATTGAACACTTCATGCGGCTGGAAGCGCTGCTCGAAGAAGGCGCGCACGGCAGTTTCGTCGGCGCCGGCCATGTTTTGTGCATCGCCGCATACGCCTTGCCAGGCGGGCTGATTTTTCAGCCCTGCGCAGGATTGCAGAAAGGCGGGCCAGGTCTCGGCCAGGGCATCGTCTTTCCAGTTGGCGATGGCGCTCCAGTCAACCGGGCGCAGCTGGGCCAGCGGGAGGGGCGGCGGCGCGAGCGGGGGAACGGCCGGTGGCGCGGGTGTTTCAGCAGGCGGCGCGGGCCTGGGTTCGATTTGCTGGGTGGCGCAACCGGCTGCCAGAATCGCTGCGGCCAGGCTTGCGTAGAATGGGCGCCAGGAAAAAGCGAAACGTCTCATTGGAACGAGGAGCATAAACCGTGGATCAGGGAAGTTTTTGGCTGTTGCTGGAAGCCGGGCTTGCATTGGCGATATTTGTATTCATCGTGTGGTGGACAATGAAAAAATGAAAAGCCGCGAGGGCAAAAGCCTTTCTGTCCTTTGCTTCTCGGACATTCAATGCAAAATTCGCGGCATCGACAGGGTGAATTCGCGAATCTCCGCCTCAAATTTCTGGCCATCCTCGGCCACCATCTGGTAGCTGCCCTTCATGGTGCCCACCGGCGTGCCGAGCGAGGTGCCGCTGGTGTATTCGAAGCTTTCGCCGGGGCGCAAGAACGGCTGCTCGCCCACCACGCCCAGGCCGCGCACTTCCTGCACCTGGTTTTCTGCGTCGGTTATGACCCAGTGCCGGGAGATTAGTTGCGCCGAGGCGGTGCCCTCGTTGGCAATGGTCACGGTATAGGCGAATACGTAGCGGTCGCTGCCCGGATCGCTCTGCTCCGGGATGTAAGCCGTGCGCACGTTGACCTGGATGTCGTATTTCTTGCTTTCTGCCATGGGTATTTTCAGGAATGCCGGGTTCCTTGATTGTATCTAAAGGAGCCGGCGGATGAATGTTAAAATCCGGGTTTTGGAAAATTTACCGGAGCAATCCATGGCTTACCGCATCGCCCCCTCCATCCTCTCGGCCAACTTCGCCAAGCTGGGCGAGGAAGTGGACAACGTCCTCGCAGCGGGCGCGGACATCGTGCATTTTGACGTGATGGACAACCACTATGTGCCCAATCTCACCATCGGCCCGCTGGTATGCGAGGCGCTGCGCAAGCACGGCGTCACCGCCCCCATTGACG
>DAIMZB010000040.1:0-3070 GCA_036734185.1 Thiobacillaceae bacterium
CCGCACGCGCGAGGGCGGCCACAGCGAGCGCCGGGTGGTGCACGCAGCCGACGCCACGGGGCGCGCGGTGCAAACCTCCCTTGCCGGACGCATTCGCAGCCATCCGAACATCACCCTGCTGGAAAACTATCTGGCGATCGACCTCATCACCGGCCGCCACACCGGCGAAGACGAGCGCCGGGTATATGGCGTGTACGCGCTCAACAACGCAACCGGCCAGGTGGAAACCTTTTCCGCCGGCTACGTGGTGCTGGCCAGCGGCGGCGCCGGCAAAGTCTATCTCTATACCACCAACCCAGACACCTCGACCGGCGACGGCATCGCCATGGCCTGGCGCGCGGGCTGCCGTGTCGGCAACATGGAATTTATCCAGTTCCATCCGACCTGCCTCTACCATCCCCAAACCAAGTCCTTTCTCATCACCGAGGCGGTGCGCGGTGAAGGCGGCCTGCTCAAGCTGCCCGACGGCGAGCGCTTCATGCCTGCGCACGATGCGCGCGCCGAACTGGCACCGCGCGACGTGGTAGCGCGCGCCATCGACTACGAAATGAAAAAACGCGGCCTCGACTGCGTGTATCTCGACATCTCGCACAAGCCGGCCAGGTTCATCATCGAGCACTTCCCCAACATCTTCCGCCAGCTCTCGGAATGGGGCATCGACATGACGCATGAGCCCATCCCGGTGGTGCCGGCCGCGCACTATACCTGCGGCGGCGTGGTCACCGACATGTGGGGCTGCACCGACCTGTGCAACCTTTACGCCGTCGGCGAAGCCGCCTTCACCGGCCTGCACGGCGCAAACCGCCTGGCATCGAACTCGCTGCTGGAATGTCTGGTGTTCGGACGCGCGGCTGCGCGCCACATCCTGGAAAACTCGGCATCCACGTCTGGAACCATTCCGGAATGGGACGAGTCGCGCGTCACCGACGCCGATGAAGAGATCGTCATCTCGCACAACTGGGCAGAGCTGCGCCGTTTCATGTGGGACTATGTCGGCATCGTGCGGACCAACAAGCGCCTGGCGCGCGCCGCACACCGCATCCGCCTGCTGCAGGACGAGATCGACGAGTTCTACCAGAACTTCCGCGTGACCCACGACCTCATCGAGTTGCGCAACCTCGTGCTGACGGCCGACCTCATCGTGCGCTCGGCCATGCTGCGCCACGAGAGCCGCGGCCTGCACTACAGCCGCGACTACCCCGGGATGATGCCAGTAGGCGGCAACACCATCATCAACCCGCGCCCCGGCCTGGTCTGTCCGGGCGTGTGCGAAGTGCTGATGCCGGAGTTCTAGCCGTCCGACCGGCCCCACTTCAGCCAGACCCGCAGTTTCCTGAGCCCTTCCTTGTCCGCGCTGTCCGGCAACAGCGCGATGCGGCACGGCTTGCCGCCCTCGATTTCCAGTTCCAGACTCGTCAGCCAGGGCAGCACCACCGGACGCCCCCTGACCCGCGCGGGCCGCCATTCGGACTCCAGCAGTTCGACCTGCCCGGACTGGGCCACGCGCAGGCCGCGCGGCATGCTTGAAAATTCGCGCCGCGCCCAAATCAAACTGACAGCCAAGGCAACGGACAATGCTGCCTGCGCCTCTGGCGGCAGAACGGCCAGCCAGACGCCCAGCAGCGCCAGGGCATGGCCCCCGAACAGCACGGCCCGCCAAATCCCGGAAGGGCGCAGGGTCAGTTCCAGGGGCAGAAACATGTAGAATTTCCCGCATTCATACGAGGATTGCACCACCATGATTTCCAGCTGGCAAGATTTCCTGGCCCAACAGGGGGCGCGCATCGCCGAGGGCCGTGTGCTTGATTTCGGCAAACCCTCCGAGGAACTGGCCGCAGCGCAGCACGGCACCGTGATGGCGGACCTCTCGCAACTTGGCCTGCTCGCCTTTTCTGGCGAAGAAACCGCCGAATTCCTGCAAAACCAGCTCACCAACGACGTGCGCGGGCTGCATGCGGATGCTGCCGCCTGGAACGGCTACTGTTCGCCCAAGGGCCGCATGCTGGCCAATTTCCTGATGTGGAAAAGCGGCACCGACACCTGCCTGCAGCTGTCTGGCGACATCCGCGAAACCGTGTTGAAGCGGCTGAAAATGTTCATTTTGCGTTCCCGGGTCAGTGGACGCGATGCCACCGACGAGAACGTGCGCCTGGTGCTGGCCGGCCCGCAGGCCGCGGCTGCCCTGGCCGAGGCAGGCCTGCCCCTGCCCGAAGGGGCGATGAAGACCCAGGCCGGCGAGCAGGGCCTGACCGTGCGCATCGGCACGGACAAATTCGTGCTCTCCCTCCCCCCGGAAAAGGCGCCCGCCACATGGGCCGCGCTGGCGAAGCACGCCACGCCGGTCGGCACCGCGGTATGGGACTGGCTGCGCCTTTCCAATGGCATCCCCATGATCGTCGCCGCCACCCAGGAGGAATTCGTGCCGCAAATGGTGAACTGGGAAGTGCTCGGCGGCGTGAGCTTCCAGAAAGGCTGCTACCCCGGCCAGGAGATCGTGGCGCGCACCCAGTACCTCGGCAAGCTCAAGCGCCGCATGTACCTGGCACACGTTGACGGCGGCGAGCCCCCCGCGCCCGGCGACAACCTCTACACCCCGGACATGGACGGCCAGGCCTCGGGCATGGTGGTCAACGCCGCGCCCGCGCCCGGCGGCGGCTTCGATCTCCTGGCCGTGGCGCAGATAGAGAGCGTGGCGGCCGGCCAGCCCCTCCACTGGAAAACCGCGGAAGGCCCGCTGCTGGCGCTCAAGACCCAGCCCTACGCGCTGCCCTGACCGCCACTTGAACCACTACTACATCTACTACCGCGTCAGCGAGAACACCGCGCACGAGGCGGAAACGCTGGTGCGCAGCATGCAGTCGCGGCTGGCCTGCCGCAGCGGCGTTAGCGGCAGGCTGCTGAAAAAGCGCGATGAAGTCGGATTGTGGATGGAGGTTTACGAGGGCGTTGCCGAACCTGCGCGTTTCGAGCGCCTGCTGCAACAAGCCGTCGACGAGTTCGACCTCGGCATGTTCATCGACGGCATCCGCCACACGGAATGCTTTCTGGGCGACGCAGCCCCAGCAGCCGC
>DAIMZB010000040.1:3080-13585 GCA_036734185.1 Thiobacillaceae bacterium
ATCCCGCGATGGCCAGCCGGGTTACCCGGCAGCGGCTTTCGACTTGTTGGCTAGGGCTTGCCCGCCGGCAGGCCGGCCGCATCCGACAATAGCCGGGCCAGTTCGTCAGCAAGTGCATGGCAGGCGTTTTCCCGTGTCTTCGCGATGAACAGGACAGGAATGCCCAGCGCGAAGCCCACCGACTTGCCGCTTGAAGTCGCCGCCATGGCTCCAGACTCCATCCCGCGCTCGACATCCCAAATGACGGCCCGGGCACGCTGAACTTTTTCTTCCCAATACACGCCGAGGCAGCCTGCGCCGCCATAGCCGGCTCCGCAGATGATCCCGGGAAATCCGTCAGCGCTTTCCGCGCTGGCAATCACGAGAAGATACCTGACGCCCATCGAAGCAATGCGCTGCCTTGCCAGCGGACGCGCAAGCAGCGCATTCAGCTGTTCGACCGTCCTGGGCGCGGTTTCAGGCTCGAACCAGGGGAACAGCGCATTCTGGAAAGCCACGGTATCGACGAGCCTGAATTGCCCCGGCATCCGCGCGGAAAATTCCTTCCTCAGGCAACGCACAAAGTCTGCCTCGTCCGGGTTCATCTGTTCACGGTACGCTGAAAACAGCACAACTCCGCCGCCGGCCGCGAGCGGCGGCAGCTTTCCGGCCTCGAACGAGACTTCCGTTTTCGTTGGCGCGGCGCAGGCGGCAAGCAACATCGCCAGGATCGATGCCAGTCCGTATCGCCATGCAATAGTCATCCTGTTCATTTTCCCAGCCAGGCGCGTATGCCCGGATCCTTGTCGAAATTGACGATGAAATCCGCCGCCGCCCTGCGCATGGCCAGCCGCGTCATGGTGCTGAGATAGCGCGTCTCGACTCCTGGCAACGTTTCCTTTCCGGGAACGGCCGTCGCGTAATCCGCCGGCACCGCCTTGCCGCGGCCCTGCCAGCGCGCAATCAAATTGCCTTCGCGGTCGCGCAGCGTTGCCTCGTAGGCGATGCGGATGGTCGCGGCCCCGACAATGGGCCATCTCGCTTCGCAGCCGTCGTACTCGAGCAGGCGAACCTCGACAATGGGCGTACTGGCGCTCGACGCCACCAACCGGGATGGTTCGTCGCCCGCGAGGGGGTGCTCGAACAGGGCAGCGAAGATCCCGTCAAACAGCTCGATGCTGGGTCGGCCCAGCGCGATGGTCCAGGCTGCCGAAATGTAACCCTTGCCGACCGTGCATTGATGATGGCTGAGGCTGTCCGCGTACTGGACTCTCACGGTAACAGGCGATTTTTCGACCAGCGGCGGGCTTTCGAGCGGAGAAGAAACAGGCACCGTGCTGCTGCACCCGGAGACGAGCAGGCCCAGCGCCAGCATGGCGAACGAACAGTTGCGATTCGATCTTTGGCGAAATGTCGGCATATGCCCAGCCAGTATCAGAAGGCCACGGTTGGCCGCCTGCGCCCGGCGCAGCAGCCCTCAATGTTCGATGTGTTTCAGCGGCGCCGCCAGCCAGCGGTGCGCAAGCCAGGCGCCGATGCCGCAAGCGCCCATCACCAGCATCAGCGGCCGCGCGGTGCCATCATGCCAGAAGCCTACCATCGCCCCGGTCAGGGTGGCGATACCGAATTGCAGCGCCCCCATGAGCGCCGACGCGGTGCCGGCCTGCTGACCATGCGTGGCCAGCGCAGCCGCGGTGGCGTTGGGGCCGACGAACCCGAGGCTGGCCACATAGGCGAAAAAGCCCGCCAGGGTCAGCGGCAATGTCAGCCAGCCCTGGAAACTGGCCAGGGCGAGCACGAATCCGGCCAGTGCGGGCAGCCAGATGGCGTGGTGCAGCAAGCGGGTGAGGCTGCGGGTTCTCAAGAGCCGCGCATTGACCTGGCTGGCCACCACGAAGCCCAGCGCGTTCAGCCCGAACGCCCAACCGAAGTGCTCGGCCGGAATGCCGTGCAACTGGATCAGCACGAAGGGCGACCCGGCGATGTAGGCGAACATGCCGGCAAATGCTAACCCGCCCGCCAGGGTGTAGCCGATGAAGCTGCGAGACAGCAGCAGCCGCGAGTAATCCCCCAGTACCCTGCCGACCCGCAGCGGCGGCTCGTGCCGCGTATCGTGGGTTTCCGGCAGGCCATGATAGACGGCAAGCAGGCCGATGGCCCCATACAGCGCCAGCAGCAGGAAGATCTCGCGCCAGCCCAGCCAGGCGGCCACGACGCCGCCGAGGAGTGGCGCCAGGATCGGCGCGAGGCCCATGACCAGGATCAGCAGGGAAAAGGCGCGGGCGGAATCCCGTGCGCCGCAGCGGTCGCGCACCACGGCGCGGGTAATGACCATGCCGGCGCAGCCGCCCAACGCCTCGAAAAACCGCAGCCCCGTCAACAGGCTGACATTGGGTGCGTAAGCACACCCCAGCGAGGCCAGCGTATACAGCGCCAACCCCGCCATCAGCGGGAGGCGGCGACCGAACCGGTCGCTCAACGGGCCATAGAACAACTGCCCCAGGGCCATGCCGATGAAAAAGCTCGAAAGCGTGTACTCAACCGAGCCGGGCATGGCATGCATGTCCCGCTCGACTGCCGGAAAGGCCGGCAGATACATGTCGATGGACAGGGGCCCGATGGCGGTCAGTGCCCCCAGCAGCAGAAGCCAGGGAAGAGAAAGCGTGTTCAAGAAAGTCGACGTCGGGTAAATGACAGGCCAGGCGGATTGGATCGCATGCGAAGGCTGTCTTGCATCATAACCTGGGTTCAAAAACAGGTTTGTTGCCGTGCCGTCTGGCCGTCGTCATCCGACTCGCGTACGAGGCGCATGCCGACCAGGGTGTAGCGCGTCGTTGCGGTATTCCAGTTGCGGTATGCGCAACGTGCATAGAGCGGCCAGGTATGCCAGGAGCCGCCGCGCCGCACGTGCACGCTGCCATCGGCCGGCCCCTGCGGATCGTCGGTTGGCGAGCGTGCATAGTAGGTCTCGTCATGCCAGTCTGATACCCACTCCCACACATTGCCGTGCATGTCATGGAGCTTGAAAGCATTCGGCGCGAAGCTGCCGACTGGCGCGGTGAACTCGAAGCCGTCATGTGCGGGAATGGCGTAGGCCTGCCACTTCGTCCAGTTCTTTGCGGCGTCGGCATCGAAGACATTCGCGATCCCGGCCAGCGACGCCGGGTCGTCGCCGCTGGCATAGCGGCTGCGGGTGCCGGCTCGGCAGGCGTACTCCCATTCCGCTTCCGTGGGCAGGCGGTACCTTGCGCCTTCCGTCTTGCCGAGCCAGCTGGCAAGCGCCATGGCGTCGTTCCACGTGACGTTCACCACCGGATGATCGTCGCCTTGCGCGAAGCCCGGGTTGCGCCAGGAATACTTCGGATCCCGCCCCTCAAAGGCGTCGCCACGCGCGGATTTCGCAGGATCATAGTCCGCGTTGTAGCCATAGCCGCCGGTACCGTCGGCGATCGATTCCGGCACATAGCCGGAGGCCTCGACAAACCGCCGGAACTGCCCCACCGTCACCTCGTGCTGCCCCATGTAGAAGGCGTGCGTGATGCGCACGCGATGCACGGGGGCCTCGTCGGACAACTCCACGAAGCGCCGGCGCTCGTACTGCGGGAAGTCGCGCGCCAGCGATTCCGGCGTCTCCTCGCTGCCCATGAGAAACTCGCCTGCGGGTATCCGCGCGAGCTTCATGCCCAAAGAATTCTCGATGATGCAGGGCGATGCCTTTCCGTCGCCAGCGAGGCACTGGGCAGAAAACAGCATTGCGGATGCGAGCAGGATAAAGGCAGCTTTCATTTTCATTGGAATCGATTCGTTCGAATCATTGGCAGGTCGCGGGTGAATCCCCTGAAGCCGTTGTGGGTCGAATCAGGCGCCCTGCATGACGGATTCGCAGTATTCATACATCCTGTCTTTTTGCGGGCCGTTGAAGTGCAGGATGGAAGCCGCGCTCCACTTCGACTCATCCACCTTCCTGGGATCCGCGTTGTATTTCGCCCCAAACAGGCTGATCCCGTCTTCAAACTCAATGAAGTCATCGAATCCGATCGAAAGTGCTATCTGCCGAAGGCTCGACTGCCTCTTTTCGGCAAATTCGCCCAGGTAGGTATTGATGCACATCTCGTCGACCCCCCAAACGCCGGCAGACTTGATGAGCGGGAATCGGGGCTCCTTGTCGAGCCTCTGGTCATTGGCGATCCTTACCAGGTTCCTGGCATGTTGAATGGCCTTTTGCTTGCCTTCGTGCTTCGCGAAAATGCACCCCGCATTGATGTTGCTGTATTCGAACTTGGTCGATGGATTGGCGCAAAAAGCCAGCGCAAAACGGTTCCCGAAGACCTCATCAACGCGTCTGTGGAAAACGAGGTCGGCATCCAGAAAAGCCGAGTCACGGTCGAACAAGTCGGATTCCAGATAGGCGAGCCAGGATGTCACCCTCACAAAATGCGGGTAGTGCCGGTACCGCGATGACATTTTCACAACTACGTCGATGCCGAGGTCAGACGGAATTTCCGCGTTCTCGGTCGTATACAAGATCGATTGCTCGAGGTATTGCCCGTTGATTTTCAGGGTCGTTCTCAATTGCCTGAAAAATTCTTCGCTCAGCCTCTCGTCACCCGGCAGTTTTGCAAAGAAAAAAATCCCCTTCATACACCCTCTCCCAAATACGCTTGCTTTACTTTCACCCTTGGCGCCAGCGCGCAGAGCAGCTCGTAGCTGATGGTGCCTGCGGCGCGCGCGACTTCCTCGACCGGCATGCCATCGCCCCAGAGCACCACCTGGCTGCCTATGCCGGCGTCGGGAATGTTCGTCAAATCCACCGCCAGCATGTCCATGGACACCCGTCCCAGCGTGCGTGTGCGCCGGCCGTTCACGAGGATGGGCGTGCCAGTCGGCGCGTGGCGCGGATAGCCGTCGGCGTAGCCGCAGGCGACAATGCCGACGCGCATCGCGGCATCGGCCATGTAAGTGAGGCCATAGCCCACGGCTTCGCCGGGCTTGAGATGCTGCAATGCAATGACCTCGGACTGGAGGGTCATCGCAGGCCTGAGGTCGAGGTCGGCGGCACTGACATCGGCAAAGGGCGATGCGCCATAGAGCATGATGCCGGCTCGCACCCAGTCGCGGCAGGTTTCGGGGTGGCGCAGCAGGGCTGCGGAATTGGCGGCACTGATGGGCAGCTTCGACGCTCCAGCCCTGGCGATGAACTGCTGCCATTGCCAGTCGATGCCGAAGTCCTCATCTGCCGTGGCGAAATGGGTCATCAGCGTGATGCCGGCGATATTGCGGCTGGCCTTGACGCGCTCGACCGTTTGCTCGAAATCGGCCAGCGGGAAACCCAGCCGATTCATGCCGCTGTTGAACTTGAGAAACACCTGCATCGGCTCGCCTGCGCGCGCCAGCCATTCCAGCTGGTGCGGCGAGTGCAGCACCGGCATGAGGTTGAATTCGGCGCACGCGTTCATGTCTTCCGCATCGAACGGCCCTTCAAGCAGGAGCACGGGTTTTTCGATGCCTGCCTGGCGCAGCGATACGGCTTCATCGATGTTGAGCACGGCGTAACCGTCGCTGGCGGTCAGCGCGCTGGCCGCATGGCTCAGGCCATGGCCATAGGCGCTGGCCTTGATGACGGAAAGAATCTTTGCGCCGCCGGCATGACGGCGGGCAACGGCAAGGTTGTGCGCCAGCGCATCTGCGGAGATGCGAGCCAGAAGCGGCCGCATTTAGAAGCTGCCCGCGAAGGCGAGGTTCTCGAAGCGTGTGTGCTCGCCGAGGAAGGCCAGCGGCACCATGCCAATCGGTCCGTTGCGCTGCTTGCCGATGATGATTTCGGCCTTGCCCTTGTCCTGGCTTTCCGGGTTGTAGACTTCGTCGCGGTAGATGAACATGATGACGTCGGCATCCTGTTCGATGGCGCCGGATTCGCGCAGGTCGGACATGACCGGACGCTTGTTGGGACGCTGCTCCAGCGAACGGTTGAGCTGCGACAGCGCGATCACCGGACAGTTGAGCTCCTTGGCCAGCGCTTTCAGGGAGCGAGAGATCTCGGAAATCTCGGTGGCGCGGTTTTCGCCCTGGCTGGCGGAGGACATGAGCTGCAGGTAGTCAACCACCACCAGGCCAAGCTTGCCGCCGCACTGGCGCATCAACCGCCGCGCGCGGGCGCGCAGCTCCAGGGCATTCAGGGCCGGGGTCTCGTCGATGAAGAAAGGGGCGTCATTGAGCTTGCCCAGCGCGTAGGTCAGGCGCTGCCAGTCGTCGTCTTTCAGCTGGCCGATGCGCAGTTTGTGCTGGTCGAGACGGCCGACCGAGCCGATCATCCGCATCACCAGCTGCTGTGCGCCCATCTCCATGGAGAACACGGCCACCGGCAGGCCGGCGTCAAGCGCCACGTGCTCGGCAATGTTGAGCGAGAACGCGGTCTTGCCCATCGAGGGACGCCCGGCCACGATGATCAGGTCACCGGGCTGCAGGCCGGAGGTCATGCGGTCGATGTCGGTGTAGCCCGTGGGGATACCGGTGACCTCGCTGGGATTGTCGCGGTGGTAGAGCTCGTCGATGCGCTCCACCGCCGATTTCAGCAACGGCTGGATTTCCTGGAACCCCTGGTTGCTGCGATGGCCGGATTCAGCGATCTCGAAAATCTTCGCTTCTGCCTCGTCGAGCAGCTGCCCGGCGCTGCGCCCGCTCGGGGCATAGGCGGAGTCGGCAATGCTGGTGGCGGTTTCCACCAGCTTGCGCAGGACGGCACGCTCACGAACGATCTCGGCATAGCGGCGAATGTTGGCGGCCGACGGCGTGTTGCTGGTGAGCGAGACCAGATAAGGCAGGCCCCCAACGGCATCGAGCTCGCCCATCGATTGCAGCAGCTCGGCCACAGTCACCACGTCGGCCGGCTTGTTTTCGGCAATCAGACGGGTAATGGCACGCAGGAGCTGGCGATGGTCCTGGCGATAGAAATCCGACTCGCCAACCTGGTCGGCAATGCGGTCCCAGGCGCCGTTTTCCAGCAAGAGCCCGCCCAGCACCGCCTGTTCCGCTTCAAGTGAGTGCGGGGGCAGCTTCATCGCAGCCAGCGCATTGTCGGGAGAGCCGTTCGAATTGAGCGAGTACACGGAAGCCATGGCCGCATTCTACCCCTGCAACGCATCCGGTCTAGGGGTAAATCTAGGGGTAAGTTGTGGATAAGTTCTGTACGGACGGTGCAAAAAAACAGCATGCCGCGAGGCAACAAAAAAGGCCGCTTGCGCGGCCTTTTTCGCGGTCACCGCAGGATCAATGCTCGCCCAGCACCGAGACGGTGATGTTGGCCGTGACATCGGTATGCAGGGACAGCACCACCGGATAGTCGCCAATGGTCTTGAAGGGACCTTCCGGCAGGCGGATTTCGCTGCGGGCAACGTTGTGGCCCTGGGCCTTCAGCGCCTCGGAAATGTCGGCGTTGCCGACGGAGCCGAACAGGCGGCCGTCCACACCGGCTTTCTGGGTGATCTGCACCATGAGGCCTTCCAGCTTCTCGGCGCGGGCCTGGGCGGCGGCAAACTTCTCGGCCTGCTCCTTTTCCAGTTCGGCGCGGCGGGCTTCGAATTCGGCAACATTGGCCGGCGTGGCGCGCTTGGCGTGGCCGCCGGGAATCAGGAAGTTGCGGGCGTAGCCGTCCTTGACCCTGACCACGTCGCCGAGGTTGCCGAGGTTGACCACTTTTTCCATCAGAATCACTTGCATCGCGGTCTCCTTAGTGCAGGTCGGTGTAGGGCAGCAGGGCCAGGAAGCGGGCACGCTTGATGGCGGCAGACAGCTGGCGCTGGTAATGGGTCTTGGTGCCGGTGATGCGGGCAGGAATGATCTTGCCGTTTTCGGTGATGAATTCCTTCAGCACTTCGACATCCTTGTAATCCACTTCCTTCACGCCTTCGGCGGTGAAGCGGCAGAACTTGCGGCGCTTGAAAAGGCCACGGTTGCCGCTGTCGCGGCGGGGCTTGCTATCTTTCTTTCCAGTAGGACGAGCCATTTTGCTTATTCCTCGGTCAATTGTTCAATCCACATCAATAGGGTTCGGCTGTTCGCGCCTGCGCGGGTAATCGATCCTGCCGCTTTTACCAGGCTGCCAGGTTTCAGGCCGGCAAGCTTTTTTGCGGTTTCCCCCTGGGCGGCGACAGTCAGTTCGCACTGCATGAGCTGGCCTGACTGTCTCGACTGGTGCTTCAGCGTGGCACGGGCAATGGGAATGCCGGCAGGGCTGTAGCGCAGGGGTTCCAGGCTTGCGATTTCTCCGCCTAGAACGAGCCGGTTATCCAACTCAGGCGGCAGCGCCTTCGGCTTCAGCCTTGGCTTCGCCGCCTTCCAGCACGGAGCGGGCCTTCTCTTCCTTCATCATCGGGGAAGGCGTGGTCACGGCCTCGTCCTTGCCAATGATCAGGTGGCGCAGCACGGCGTCGTTGAACTTGAAGCCATGCTCGAGCTCGGCCAGGGTCTCCTGGTCGCACTCGATGTTCATCAGCACGTAATGGGCCTTGTGCATCTTGGCGATGGGGTAGGCCAGCTGGCGGCGGCCCCAGTCTTCCAGGCGATGGATATGGCCGTTGCGCGAAGTGATCTTGGACCGGTAGCGTTCGCTACTGGCGGGAACCTGCTCGCTCTGATCGGGATGCACGATAAAGACTATTTCATAGTGGCGCATGGTTCTCCTTTCGGTTGATTAAGCCCCCCGTTGCGCGACGGTGGAGCAAGGAAAGCGCGGAATTTTACCCGCATGCCGTCAAAAAAACAAGCAGATCAGTCCCTTACGCAATCCACGTGGTATTTGACGCCGGTCGGGGTCTGTTCCTTGACCAGGCCGTGGATGTCGGTCTCGAAACCGGGAAACTTCTCGTTGAACTCGCGCGCGAACTGCAGGTAGCGCACGATGGTCTTGTTGAAGCGCTCGCCGGGAATCAGCAACGGGATGCCGGGCGGGTAAGGCGTCAGCAGCACGCTGGTGACACGGCCTTCCAACTGGTCGATCTCGACACGGTCGATTTCGCGGTGCGCCATTTTCGCAAACGCATCCGACGGCTTCATCGCCGGCTGCATGTCGGACAGGTACATCTCGGTGGTCAGGTGCGCGATGTCGTGGGCCTTGTAGATGCCGTGGATCTGGTCGCACAGGTCTTTCAGGCCGATGCGCTCGTAGCGCGGGAACTTGGCGACGAATTCCGGCAGCACGCGCCACAGCGGCTGGTTCTTGTCATAGTCGTCCTTGAACTGCTGCAGTTCGGTGACCATGGTGTTCCAGCGGCCCTTGGTGATGCCGATGGTGAACATGATGAAAAACGAGTACAGGCCGGTCTTCTCGACAATGATGCCGTGCTCGGCCAGGTACTTGGTGACGATGGCCGCCGGGATGCCCCAGTCGGCGAAGTCGCCCTCCACGTCCAGCCCCGGCGTGATGACCGTAGCCTTGATCGGGTCGAGCATGTTAAAGCCTTCGGCGATGTTGCCGAAGCCGTGCCAGCGCTCGCTGTCGCGGATGGTCCAGTCGGCGGGCTCGCCGACGCCCTCTTCCGCCAGATTTTCCGGCCCCCATACCTTGAACCACCAGGACTCGCCCAGTTCTTCGTCAACCTTGCGCATGGCGCGGCGAAAGTCGAGCGCTTCGGCGATGGACTCCTCCACCAGCGCGGTGCCGCCGGGCGGCTCCATCATTGCCGCGGCCACGTCGCACGAAGCGATGATGGCGTACTGCGGACTGGTCGAGGTATGCATGAGGTAGGCTTCGTTGAACACGTCGCGGTCGAGCCTGCGGGTCTCGGAATCCTGGATCAGGATCTGCGAGGCCTGGCTCAGGCCGGCCAGCAGCTTGTGTGTGGACTGGGTGGAGAACACCATGGAGTCCTTGCAGCGCGGGCGGTCGCGGCCGATGGCGTGCATGCCGCGGTAGTAGTCGTGGAAAGTCGCGTGCGGCAGCCAGGCTTCGTCGAAGTGCAGGGTGTCGATCTTGCCGTCGAGCATTTCCTTGATCGCATCGACGTTGTAGAGGATGCCGTCGTAGGTGCTCTGGGTGATGGTAAGAATGCGCGGCTTGCCTTTGGCCTTGCTGGCGAAGGGATGGGCAGCGATTTTTTTCTCGATGTTTTCCCAGCGAAACTCGTCCTTCGAGATCGGGCCGATGATGCCGTAGTGGTTGCGCGTCGGCGTGAGGAACACGGGAATCGCGCCGGTCATGGTGATGGCGTGCAGGATGGACTTGTGGCAGTTGCGGTCCACTACCACGATGTCGCCGGGCGCCACCGTGGAATGCCACACCATCTTGTTCGAGGTCGAGGTGCCGTTGGTGACGAAGAACAGGTGATCGCAGTTGAAGATGCGCGCGGCGTTCAGCTCGGACGCCGCCACCGGTCCGGTGTGGTCGAGCAGCTGGCCGAGCTCCTCGACCGCGTTGCAGACGTCGGCGCGCAGCATGTTCTCGCCGAAGAACTGGTGAAACATCTGGCCAACCGGGCTTTTCAGGAAAGCCACGCCGCCCGAATGCCCCGGGCAGTGCCAGGAATAGGAAC
>DAIMZB010000041.1:0-5965 GCA_036734185.1 Thiobacillaceae bacterium
GGCCCGCCCTGGTATAGGTATTGTACGGCGTGTCGCGCTGCAAGTCGGCCTTGCGCAGGTTGCCGTCAAACTTCGCGCCAAGGCCGTAGATCACAGTCGGGTCAGTCTGCAGACGCATGCCGATTTTGAGCCGGTTTATGAATACGGCGGCGATCTGTGGCCTTTCCTCGGCCACACCGGTTTCCTTTTCGATGATGGAAGCCATGATCAGGGCCTCATACGGCGTTTTGTAAGGCAAGCCGGCTGCCCGTGCCTCCCAGGCCGCCTGCAATTTCTGGCACTGCAATTGATAAGCCCTTCGCAGCACCTCGATATCGGGCGAATGCGGACTGAAGTAATAAGTGTCCGGGAAGAAAATGCCCTCGGGGTGGACTTCCGCAGCACCGATGGCCGCAAGCAGGTCGGCGTCCGTCATGTCGACGAGACGGTGATCCAATTGCGGATTGCGCGCCAGTTCCTGGCGAACCTCGCGAATGTTCCAGCCCTCGACCAGCAGCACGGCGCCCCGAATGACGTCGCCGCGCACGATTTTATCCAGCAATTCAAGCGGCGTAACCGGCCTGTCGAGGGAATAGGTGCCGGCCTGAATGCGTCCGGCGTACCCCATCACGCGGCCCAGAATGCGTAAACGCAGTTCATCCTGCAAGACACCGGCCTCTTCAAGCTGCATAGCAGTTTTCTTGAGGCTGGCGCCCGGCGCGATGGTGAACTCATAGGGCATGGTCGGCAGCGGCAGCGGGCGAAAGCTGAACCACGCTACCCAGGCAGCCAGGGCCGCAAGGCCAAGCAAACCCAGAACGATCAATTTCCTAATGGTCTTCATCCAGCCAGCTTCTTAGTTTTTCTGCCCAGCCATTATCCGGCCAGCGCTTGTCTTCAAGTTCTGCCACGCGCCATATGCCGATCAGGCTGTTGCAGAGGAACAGCCCGTCAGAGGCAAGCAGGCGCTCGCGTGAACAGGGTGTCACCTCGACCGGCTGCGCATGCCGCTTCGCTGCGCGGATTATACGGCTGCGCGCCACACCGGCGATGCCGCAGGCCGACAGATCCGGCGTCACCAGCCTGTCTCGTTCGAGCAGGAACAGGTTGCTCATGCTGCCGCAAACCACTTCGTCTGATTCGTTCATCAGCAGCCCCTCGGCAATCGCAGGATCGCTCCACTCGGAACGCGCCAGCACGTTCTCCAGGCGATTGAGATGCTTGATGCCGGCCAGCCTTGGCTGCGTGGAAAGACGCAGTTCGCACCAGCGCACACGTACATCGAGGTTTGCCGTGCCGGCACCGGGCAACCCCATGACGATGCGCAGAGGCTCCGCATCAGTGGGAATTGCGTAGCCGCGCTGGCCTGTGCCACGGGTAACGATGATCTTGATCACGCCCACGTCCGGCCCGTTCGCCATGCGCTGCACTTCAGATTCGAGGATCTTTTGCTCGGGGCAGGGAATGTTCAGGGCCGTACAATCTTCGACAAGCTTGCCGTATTGGTCATCCCACCAGCGCACTTCCCCAGAAACGGCCTTCAGGGTGCGGAACACGCCGTCGCCATAATGCAACCCTCGGTCCAGCACGTCGATGTCCGAAACCGCGCTGCCGTTCACAAGAACCTGTCTGTTGTAACTCATTCGTCACCCCTCGCAAGCGCCTTCAGCAAACCTTTTGCCTTGGCGCGCGTTTCCGCCAGTTCGCGTTGCGGCTCGGAGTCGGCAACAATGCCGGCGCCGGTGCGGAACCAGGCTGCCCGCCCCCTTATCAGAAAACTGCGAATCAGGATGTTGAGGTCGAGCGTGCCGTCCAGATTCACATACCCCAGGCTGCCTGTGTAGGCACGACGCGGCGCAGACTCCAGTTCATGGATGATCTGCATGGTGCGAACCTTGGGACAGCCAGTAATGGTACCGCCTGGAAACACCGCGCGGATCAGATCGAACAGACGAGTGCCGCTTTTCAAGCGCCCTGTCACGCTGGATTCGAGATGGTGCACATGGGCGTAGCTTGCCAGTTCCATCAACGACTCGACCCTGACGCTGCCGGGTTCGCAGACACGGCCAAGGTCATTGCGCTCCAGGTCGACCAGCATGATGTGCTCGGCGCGCTCCTTGGGATGTGCGGCGAGTCTTGCTTTGAGGGCAAGGTCCTCGTCGCGGCTGGCGCCGCGCGGATGGGTCCCCGCAATCGGGCGTGTAAGAATGCGTCCGCCCTGCTCCAGCCTGACCAGGCGTTCGGGCGAGGAACTCACGATGCTCCATTCCCCCATGTCGACGACGGCAGAAAAGGGCGCCGGGTTGCTTCGACCCAGCTTGCGGTAGAGCAGCGACGAGGCAGGCGGCGCCGAAAAATCGGCGCGCCAGCCGCGCGAAAGATTGACCTGAAAGACATCGCCATCGCGAATGTAGGATTTGATGCGTGAAACGCCGCCCAGAAAGGCCTCGTCTGCATCCTCAAAAAGCTGCATCTCTGGCAGCACCGCCTCTTCGAGCGGCGCCACCGCGCGCAGATCTGCCTGCATGCTTGCAAGCAGTTCCGGCCGACCGTCTTCCGCCATGAGCCAGGTCTGCTTTTGCTGATGGTCGATGAGGATGGCGGCGGGGATGCGGCATGCCCAGGCAAGCGGAAAATTTTCCGGGTCCTCTGCCATGCCAGCAGTCGGCTCGATCAGGCCGCCCAGTTCATAGCTCAGGGCAATCAGCCAGCCGCCGCGAAAGGGCAAGGAAGATGGTGCGGCAGCGAGGTCGGGTTGCGGCAGGCCATCGAAAAATCCTGTGCCCTCCTCTGCGTCCGCGCTGCGGGGCAATATCCTGCTTGCCTGAGGGTGAGCGAAAAGAATGTCCCAGCCGGAACCGCCACCGGTCCTGAACAAGGCCGGGTAGCGGTCGGGCCAGGTGGCCTTCAACGCCAGAAGGTCAGGCGTGTCCGGCCAGGCCAGTATTTCCACGGAAAGCGGTCGGCCTCGTCTGGAAACCAGCGAGTGCCATGTTTATGGGGCTCGCTTAAAAACCAGCGAGCCGTTGGTTCCGCCGAAACCGAAGTTGTTCTTAAGCGCCGCTTCGATCTTCATTTCCCGCGCCGTGTTGGCACAGTAATCCAGATCGCACTCGGGATCCTGCTCGAAGATGTTGATCGTGGGTGGCGAAATCTGGTGATGAATGGCCAGCACGGTAAACACGGACTCCACGCCGCCCGCACCGCCGAGCAGGTGGCCGGTCATGGACTTGGTGGAGTTGACCACGACCTTGTAGGCGGCATCGCCCATGGCCGCCTTGATGGCATCGGTTTCATTCTTGTCGCCCAGCGGTGTCGAGGTGCCATGGGCGTTGATGTACTGGATCTGGTCCGGGTTGAGGCCGGCATCCTTGAGCGCGTTCACCATGGAGCGGCGCGGGCCGTCCATGTTCGGCGCCGTCATGTGGTAGGCGTCGCCGCTCATGCCAAAGCCGGACAGCTCGGCATAAATCTTCGCGCCGCGCTTTTTGGCATGCTCATACTCTTCCAGCACCATCACTCCCGCGCCTTCGCCCAGCACGAAGCCGTCGCGGTCCTTGTCCCACGGGCGGCTCGCGGTGGCCGGATCGTCGTTGCGGGTAGACAGCGCGCGCGCGGCCGCGAAGCCGCCCAGGCCCAGCTCGGACACCGCATCCTCTGCGCCGCCGGCGACCATCACATCAGCGTCGCCGTGCTCGATCATTCGCGCAGACAGGCCGATGGCGTGCAGGCCAGTGGTGCAGGCCGTGACCACCGCAAGGTTGGGGCCCTTCATGCCGTACATGATGGACAGGTTGCCCGAGATCATGTTGATGATGGAACCGGGAATAAAGAAAGGCGATATCTTGCGCGGGCCTGACTGCCGCAGCAGGTCGTGGGTTTCCTCGATCAGCGGCAGGCCGCCGATGCCGGAGCCGATATTGATGCCGATGCGCTCGGCATTGGCCTCGTTGACTTCAATCCCGGAGTCCTTGATGGCCTGGATGCCAGCCGCCATGCCGTACTGGATGAAGATATCCATGCGGCGGGCTTCCTTCGGGTTGAGGTACTGGTCAACGTCGAAATTCTTGACCTCGCCCGCAATGTGGGAGGCGAATGGCGCGGGATCAAAACGGGTAATGCGGGTAATGCCCGAACGTCCCGCCAGAAGCGCGTCCCACGCTTGCTGAATGGAATTTCCGACCGGGGAAATGATTCCCAGGCCGGTGACTACTACACGGCGCTTGGACAAGGTTTTGTCTCGGAAAAAGCTTTAAAAACAGGCATCAGCCCTTGTGGGTGTTGACGTAGTCGATGGCTTGCTGAACGGTGGTGATCTTCTCGGCATCCTCGTCCGGAATCTCGCATTCGAATTCCTCTTCCAAGGCCATGACCAGTTCCACGGTGTCGAGGGAATCGGCACCCAGGTCGTCCACGAAGGAGGATCCGTTCTTCACATCCGCTTCATTGGCACCCAGTTGTTCTGCAACGATTTTCTTGACGCGTGCTTCAATATCCATGTTAGTCCTCTTTGGTTGATACGTGCTTTGGCTCAGACAAAGCGGGTGGAATTTTACCAAACTTGGCCTCAAATCGACCAAGTTCGGCAAACTCTATTTAAATCATGTACATGCCGCCGTTCACATGCAGCGTGGCGCCACTGATGTAGGCGGCCTTGTCGCCAGCCAGAAAAGCCACGGCCTCGGCGATGTCCTCCGCCGCGCCCAGTCGGCCCAGGGGGATGTGGCCAAGCAGCGCCTGGCGCTGCGCATCCGGCAGCGCGCGGGTCATGTCGGTGTCGATGAAGCCGGGCGCCACACAGTTCACGGTGATGTTGCGGCTGCCGACTTCACGCGCGAGCGACTTGGTGAAGCCCATGATGCCGGCCTTGGCCGCGCTGTAATTGGTCTGCCCGGCATTGCCCATGGCCCCCACCACCGAAGCGATGGAGATGATGCGACCGGCCCGTGCCTTCATCATGGCACGCAGCACGGCGCGCGACAGGCGAAATACGGAAGTGAGGTTGGTCGCCATGATCTCGTCCCACTCCTCGTCCTTCATGCGCATGAGCAGGTTGTCGCGGGTGATGCCGGCGTTGTTGACCAGGATTGTGACGGCGCCGAAATCCTTTTCGATCGCGGCAATCACTGCCTCGACCTCGGCTGCGTCAGTCACGTTGAGCTTCATGCCGCGTCCCTTCGCGCCTGCCGCCTGCAGATAGGCAGTAATGGCTTCCGCGCCCTTGTCCGAAGTCGCCGTGCCGATCACGGTCGCCCCCTCCCTCGCCAGCGCCAGCGCGCAGGCCTGGCCGATGCCGCGCGAAGCGCCGGTCACCAGTGCGATTTTGCCTTCCATCCTCGTTCTCCTTATTTGATATGGTTTATTTGAGGGAGCGCAGCGCGGCCTCGTCCACCAGGGCCACACAGGGAATGTCGTTGATGCGCTTGGACAGGCCCGCCAGCACCTTGCCGGGACCACACTCGACGCAGCCCTCGATGCCCTGGGCAGCCAGGGCCTGCACCGTCTCAACCCAGCGCACTGGCGAATGCAGCTGGCGCGCCAGCGCATCCTTGATCTGGGCCGGGTCGCTAAAGGCCGCGACATCGGCGTTCTGCAGCACGGGAATTTCCGGCGCGCGCAGGTTCACGCTTTCGAGATGGGCGCGAAACCGGTCGGCCGCCGGCTTCATCAGCGCGGAGTGCGAAGGCACGGAAACCGGCAGCGGCAGCGCGCGCTTGGCGCCCTTCTCCTTGGCCAGCGCCATGCCGCGCTCGACCGCAGCCTTGTTGCCGGCAATCACCACCTGGCCGGGCGAGTTCAGGTTGACCGCTTCCAGCACATCACCCTGGGCGGCTTCGGCGCACACGGCGCGCACCACATCGTCGTCCAGGCCCAGCACTGCGGCCATCGCGCCGACGCCTTCGGGCACAGCGTTTTGCATGGCCTCGGCGCGAAAGCGCGTGAGTTTCACGGCATCGGCGAAATCCAGAGCGCCCGCCGCGGTCAG
>DAIMZB010000041.1:5975-13531 GCA_036734185.1 Thiobacillaceae bacterium
GCTGTGGCCGGCCAGGGCAGCCGGTTTCGCGCCGCCCTGCGCGAGGTACACGCGCCAGGTCGCGATGTCGGCCGCGAGCATGGCGGGCTGGGTATAGGCCGTCTGGTTCAGTGTCTCGGCCGGCCCCTCGGTGACCAGTTTCCACAGGTCTTCGCCGAGCGCGGCAGAAGCCTCGTCAAATGTTTGTTTGACTTCGGGAAATTGCGCCAGGCCGTTCATCATGCCAACGGCTTGCGAGCCCTGGCCGGGGAAAAGGAAAGCGGTTTTCATGTTTTTTGTCTCAGAATTTGACCAATGCGGAACCCCAGGTGAACCCGCCGCCGAAAGCCTCCATCAGCAGGGTCTGGCCTCGCTTGATGCGGCCATCGCGGACGGCGGTATCGAACGCCAGCGGGATCGAGGCGGCAGACGTGTTGCCGTGCTGGTCCACCGTGATCACCACGCGCTCGACGGGCAGGCCCAGTTTCTTGCCGGTGGCCAGGATGATGCGGATATTGGCCTGGTGCGGCACCAGCCAGTCGATGTCGGCTTTTTCCATGCCGTTGGCGGCCAGAGTCTCGTCGACGATGGCGTCCAGCGTATTCACCGCCATCTTGAACACGGGGTTGCCCTGCATGCGCATGGCAGGCTTCTCGTTGTTGCCCATAGACGGCCCGCCGTCCACGTACAATAGTTCCTGGTAACGCCCGTCGGCATGAATGTGGGTGGATATGATGCCCGGTTCCTCGCTCGCGGTCAGCACCACGGCGCCGGCGCCGTCGCCCCACAGCATGCAGTTGCCGCGATCAGTGTAGTCGGTGATGCGCGACAGCGTTTCAGCGCCAATCACCAGCGCGGTGCGTGCCTGGCCGGCCTTGATGAAGTTGTTGGCTGTGGCCAGCGCATAAATGAAGCCGCTGCACACGGCCTGGATGTCGAAAGCCGGGCTGGCATTGGCGATACCGAGCTTGGCCTGCACGATGCAGGCGGTGCTGGGAAACACGCGATCCGGGGTCGTGGTCGCCACGATCACGAGGTCGATGTTGGCCGGCACCACATTCGCGGCCTCGAGCGCGCGGCGCGCCGCAGCCACTGCCAGATCGCTGGTCAGCTCGTTTTCCGCTGCGACATGGCGCACCTTGATGCCGGTGCGCTCCACAATCCACTGGTCGGTGGTGTCGATCAGCTTTTCAAACTCTGCATTGGTCATCTGGCGCTCGGGCAGGTAGCTGCCGGTGCCGATGATGCGTGAATAGGTCATGCCTGCTCCACAAGAGTAAGTTGATGCAATTGGTCGGAGATGCGCTTGAGCACGCTGCCCTCCACTTCCTCGGCAGCGGCCGCGATGGCGTGCTCAAAGGCGAAACTGTCGGCGCCGCCGTGGCTCTTGACCACCACACCGCGCAGCCCCAGGAGCGTGGCGCCATTGAAGCGGCGCGGGTCGACCTGGCGCTTGAAGGCGTTCATCACTGGCAGGGCAATCAGCCCGGCCAGCTTGGTCAGCAGGTTGCGGCCGAATTCCTGGCGCAGCAGGGTGGAAATCATCTTGGCGAGGCCTTCGGCTGACTTGAGCGAAACATTGCCGACAAAACCGTCGCACACCACGACTTCGGTCGTGCCCTTGTAGATGTCGTCGCCCTCCACGTTGCCGTAGAAGTTGATCAGATGGCTGGCGCGAATCAGCTCAGCCGCCTGTTTCACCATCTCGTTGCCCTTGATTTCCTCTTCGCCGATGTTGAGCAGTCCGACTGTCGGCCGCTCCTTGTGGTTGACGACGGCTGCCAGCATCGAGCCCATGATGGCGAACTGCAGCAGGTGTTCCGCCGTGCAGTCGACATTGGCGCCAAGATCCAGCATCAGCACCGGGCCTTTAAGGCTTGGCATGAAGGTGGCGATGGCCGGCCGGTCGATGCCGGGCAGAGTTTTCAGCACGAAACGCGCGGTCGCCATGAGCGCGCCCGTATTGCCCGCGGACACGCAGGCATCGGCCTCGCCTGATTTGACCAGGTCGATGGCGACGCGCATGGAGGAATCCTTCTTGTTGCGCAAGGCGAGCGCGGGCGATTCATCCATCGCCACCACTTCCGAAGCGTGGCGAACGCGCAGGCGCGGGCTCGGCCTCGCGTGCCGCGCCTTCAGTTCGGCTTCGATGGCGGTCTGCGAACCAACCAGGATGATATTGAGATTGTCATTCCGCGCCATGCACTTGATGGCGGCGGGAATCGTCACGTGCGGGCCGTGATCGCCACCCATGACGTCGATGGCGACAGTGATTTCCCTCATCGGGTCAGCCTGAATTCCAGAAACGGCAATCTGGCCCCTGCCTCAGGCAGGAACCAGAAATAGGGTTATTCGCCCTTGGCCTTGGCCACTTTCTTGCCACGGTAGAAGCCGGAGGGCGACACGTGGTGGCGCAGATGGACTTCGCCCGTGGTCGGCTCGACGGCCAGCGCCGGGTTGGTCAGGAAATCGTGCGAACGATGCATGCCCCGCTTGGAGGGGGACTTTTTGTTCTGTTGGACAGCCATTTCAAACTCCTTCTTTAATCGCCCGTCACTGTCCCATGCTGCAATCCGCATGCATGGGAACAATTGGCAGACTCAGTAGTACTTCATCTTCAACGACGCCTGCGAGGTCGAGGCTCTGGCTGGCGACAATCACTTCAATGTCTTCGTCAGCAAGCGCAGTTTCCAGCCTGTCGGCATCTGCATCGCTGGCGGCAAGGTAGAGCAGCCGGTCTCCATTGACCGCCACACCGACCGGCTTGAGGCAGCGCTGGCACTCCACTTCCATGTCGCCCTTGACCGTACAGTGCAACCTGGGGCGCCCGCGCGCATCCTGCCCGCCACAAACCCGGAATTGCAACATGGCCCCCGGATTCACAAACTCTTGAGCAAGTCGCTCGAAATCACCTACCATCGTATTGCCCTCCCAACAGCGGGATTTCTCGGCAAATTCCGACGGCTTAACAACAGGTCGTTCGAGCATAAGCGCACAATTTTATGATTTTGCTGTAGTTTTGTCAAAGACCATGCATAGGGAAAGACAGGCGTGATTCGCAAAATTCTGGTAGCCAACCGGGGAGAAATCGCGGTACGCATCATCCGCGCCTGCACGGAACTGGGCATCCAGTCCGCCGCCGTCTACACAGACGCCGACCGCCACGCCCTGCACGTCAAAAAGGCCGACGAAGCCTACCACATCGGCAAGGATCCGCTGGCTGGCTACCTCAACCCCCACCATCTGGTGAACCTGGCCGCGGCCTCTGGCTGCGACGCCCTGCATCCGGGCTATGGCCTGCTGTCCGAAAACCCCATCCTGGCTGATGCCTGCGCCAAGCGCGGGATCAAGTTCATCGGCCCGGACAGCAAGCTGATCAAGCAGATGGGCGATAAGATCGAGGCCCGCCAGGCCATGATCAAGGCCGGCATCCCTGTGGTGCCCGGCTCCGACCACAACCTGGAAAGCCTCGATGAGGCGCGCGCGCTGGCCGCCAAAATTGGCTATCCGGTCATGCTCAAGGCCACCAACGGCGGCGGCGGCCGCGGCATCCGACGCTGCGACAGCGAAGAGGACCTTGGCAGGAATTACGAGCGGGTCGTGTCCGAGGCCACCAAGGCCTTCGGCAAGCCCGAGGTGTTCATCGAAAAGTGCGTGGTCAACCCCAAGCACATCGAGGTGCAGATCCTGGCCGACAGCCAGGGCAACACCGTGCACCTGTTCGAGCGCGACTGCTCGATCCAGCGCCGCAACCAGAAACTGATCGAGATCGCGCCGTCGCCCCAGCTCACCGAGTCGCAGCGGCAATATATCGGCAAGCTGGCAGTGCAGGCCGCGCGCGCCGTCGGCTACGTCAACGCCGGCACGGTGGAGTTCCTGCTCGACCGGGAAAACCAGTTCTATTTCATGGAAATGAACACACGGCTGCAGGTCGAGCACACCATCACCGAGAGCATCACCGGGGTGGACATCGTGCAGGAACAGATCCGCATCGCCGACGGCCTGCCGCTGCAGTACAAGCAGGAAAACATTAAGTATCGCGGCTTCGCCATCGAGTTCCGCATCAACGCCGAAGACCCGAAGAACGACTTCCTGCCCAGCTTCGGCCGCATCACCCGCTATTACGCGCCGGGCGGACCTGGCGTGCGGGTGGACGGCGCCATGTACACCGACTACGTGATCCCGCCCTACTTCGATTCGCTGTGCGCCAAGCTCACGGTCTGGAACCTGTCCTGGCCCGGCGTCATCGAGCGAGCGCGCCGCGCCCTCTCCGACATGGTGGTGTACGGCGTGAAGACCACCGTGCCCTACTATCAGGAAATCCTCAAGCATCCCGATTTCCGCAGCGGCAGCTTCAACACCGGTTTTGTGGAAGCCCACCCGGAACTCATCCAGTACGAAGAACGCAACCCGCCGGAAATGCTGGCGGCCGCCGTCGCCGCAGCCGTCGCGGCATACCAGGGACTTTAAGACATGGCCAAAGTACACATCACCGACCTCGTCCTGCGCGACGGCCACCAGTCGCTCATTGCAACGCGCATGCGCACGGAGGACATGCTGCCCATCTGCGGCAAGCTCGACTCGGTCGGTTTCTGGTCACTGGAAGCCTGGGGCGGCGCCACCTTCGACGCCTGCGTGCGCTTCCTCAGGGAAGATCCCTGGGAACGGCTGAGAAAACTGCGCAAGGCGCTGCCCAACACGCGCCTCCAGATGCTGCTGCGGGGCCAGAACCTGCTTGGCTACCGGCATTATTCAGACGACGTGGTGCGCGCCTTCGTGCAGAAAAGCGCCGACAACGGCGTCGACGTGTTCCGCATCTTCGATGCCATGAACGACCTGCGCAACATGCAGGTATCGATCGAGGCTGTGAAGAAAGCTGGCAAGCATGCCGAGGGTGCGATCTGCTATACCACCAGCCCAGTGCACGACATCCCGCATTTCGTAAAGTTGGCCAAGGGCCTTGCCGAAATGGGCTGCGACACCATTGCCATCAAGGACATGGCGGGCCTGCTCACGCCGCACACCGCCTACGACCTGGTCAAGGCATTGCGCGAAGCTACCGGGCTGCCGGTGCACACGCACAGCCATGCCACCTCGGGACTGTCGCACATGACCCACCTCAAGGCAGTCGAGGCCGGCGCCAGCATCATCGACACCAGCATCGGCGCCTTTGCAGAGGGCGCGAGCCATCCCACTACACAAAGCATGGTCGCCGCCCTCGCCGGCACCGAATACGACACCGGGCTTTCGCTGCCGCTGCTGGAGGAAATCTCTGCCTATTTCAAGGACGTGCGCAAGAAATACTGGCAGTTCGAAAGCGAATTCACCGGAGTCGACACGCGCGTGCTGATTAATCAAGTACCGGGCGGCATGATTTCCAATCTCGCCAACCAGCTCAAGGAACAAAGCGCACTCGACAAGATGGACGCGGTGCTGGAGGAAATCCCGCGCGTGCGCGAGGACTTGGGCTACCCACCCCTGGTCACGCCCACATCGCAGATCGTCGGCACCCAGGCCGTGCTGAACGTCATGACCGGCGCGCGCTACAAGAGCATCACCCAGGAAGTGAAGCTCTACCTGCAGGGCCGCTACGGCGCCACGCCAGGCAAGGTCAACGAAGAGGTACGCCAACTCGCCATTGGCAATCTCGACGTCATGAGCTGCCGCCCCGCTGACCTGATCCCGCCCGAGTTGGACAAGCTGCGCAACGAGGCCGACAGCCTGGCAAAAACGGACGAGGACGTGCTGACTTATGCCATGTTCCCGGAACTGGGCCGCACCTTCCTGCAGGAACGCGCCGCCGGCAGCCTGAAGCCGGAGCCGCTGCTGCCCATCGAGGCCAGGAACAGCGAAGGCGCGCCGCGCTTTGCAGCCAACGAATTCAACATCACCCTGCACGGCGAGACCTACCACATCAAGCTGTCGGCGAGCGGGCATGCGAGCGAGACCCAGCGCCCCTACTTCGTCACGGTGGATGGCGTCTCGGAAGAAGTCCTCGTCGAGGCCCTGAACGAGGTCGAAATCGCCGGCGGGCAATCCGGCAAGACCGCCAAGCCGGCGCAAAAAAACAGCGCCGCAGCCGGGAAAAAGCCCCGCCCCGCGCACAAGGGCCATGTCACGGCCACCATGCCGGGAACCATCGTCGAAGTGCTCGTCAAAGCCGGGCAAAAGGTCAGCGCCGGCGACCCTGTGCTGGTCATCGAAGCAATGAAAATGGAAAACGAGGTGCAGGCGCCCGTGTCCGGCACCGTCACGGGTATCTTCACCGCCAAGGGTGAAGCAGTGACACCGGACATGGCACTGATCGAGATTCAGCCAGAATAGGCCGGGCGCCAATTGGTTAGAATGCGGGTTTTCGCGCTTTTTCGTGCCGCTGATGAAACTCGTTCTTGCCTCTACCTCGCGCTACCGCCGCGAACTGCTGTCGCGGCTGCACATCCCTTTCGAGGTCGCCTCGCCTGACGTCGACGAAACGCCGCTGCCGGGCGAATCGCCCTCGCAAACTGCGTTCAGGCTTTCCATACTCAAGGCCAAGGCGGTTGCGGAAAAATTCCCGGATGCGCTCATCATCGGCTCGGACCAGGTGCTGATGCTGGATGATGAGCAGCTCGGCAAACCCGGCAGCTATGAAAACGCCTTCGCGCAATTGAAGAAGATGCAGGGCAAGGCCATGGTGTTCCACACCGCGCTGACCCTGCTCAACAGCAAGCTGGGACGCCTCCAGTCTCGCGACATACAGACCGTAGTGCACATCCGCAGCCTCAGCGACGCGCAAATTGCGTCTTATCTCAGGAAAGAAGAGCCCTACGATTGCGCCGGCTCGGCCAAGAGCGAGTCGCTCGGCATTGCGCTCATGGAACGCATGGAAAGCACCGACCCGACGGCGCTCATCGGCCTGCCCCTGATGGTGCTGACAGAAATGCTGATGAACGAAGACGTGGACGTGCTGATGTGACGACCGGAACGCTCTACCTGATCCCCGTGCCGCTGGGCCCGGTTGCGCCGGATGTCTGTCTGCCACCGGACACGCTGGCCGTGGCACGGAGACTGGACACCTTCGTCGCCGAGCGCGCCAAGACCGCCCGCGCCCACCTCAAGGCCATGGGCCACCCCAGACCGCTGCAGGAACTTTCCATCAGCGAATTGAACGAGCACACCAAGGCTGGAGAAATCGCGGCACTGCTGGCGCCGCTGAAAGCAGGAAAGGATATGGGGCTGATGTCGGAGGCTGGTTGTCCGGCCGTAGCCGACCCAGGCGCCGATCTGGTGCGTGCCGCCCACCGCGAGGGCATTCCCGTGGCGCCGCTGATAGGCCCCTCCTCCATCCTGCTTGCCCTGATGGGATCCGGACTGGGCGGCCAGCGTTTCAGCTTCCATGGCTACCTGCCGGCCAAGGAGCCGGAGCGTGTTCAAAAAATCCGCGAGCTGGAAAAAACCGCACGCAAGGAAAAATCCACCCAGCTGTTCATCGAGACACCCTATCGCAGCGCGGCCATGCTGGAAGCGCTGGCTGCCACGCTGTCGCCGGATACGCTGGTCGGCGTGGGCGCCGACTTGAGCCTTCCAATCCAGTTCAT
>DAIMZB010000042.1:0-13369 GCA_036734185.1 Thiobacillaceae bacterium
CGGCCTTGATGGCGTCTTCGGCCAGGATCGAGCAGTGGATCTTCACCGGCGGCAGCGCCAGTTCTTCGGCGATCGCGGTGTTCTTGATTTCCATGGCCTGGTCGAGGGTCTTGCCCTTCACCCATTCCGTGACCAGCGAGGAAGAAGCGATGGCGGAACCGCAGCCGTAGGTCTTGAACTTGGCGTCTTCGATCACGCCCTGCTCGTTCACCTTGATCTGCAGCTTCATCACGTCGCCGCAGGCCGGCGCACCGACCATGCCGGTGCCGACATCGTCGCCATTGTCGAAGGAACCGACGTTGCGGGGATTTTCATAGTGGTCGAGAACCTTGTCGCTGTATGCCATGATGCTTGCTCCTTACAAATTGACAATTTAGTGGGCGGCCCACTGTACGGTGTTCAAATCGATGCCAGACTTCACCATTTCCCACAGCGGGGACATTTCGCGCAGCTTGGTGACCTGTTGTTTGACCAGGTCGATGGTGTAGTCGATTTCTTCCTGAGTGGTGAAGCGGCCGATGGTGAAGCGGATGGAGGAATGCGCCAGTTCGTCGTTGCGCCCCAGGGCCTTCAGCACATAGGACGGCTCCAGGCTGGCCGAGGTGCAGGCGGAACCGGAAGACACTGCGACATCCTTGATCGCCATCATCAGCGACTCGCCTTCCACGTAGGCGAAACTGATGTTGAGGTTGCCGGGAATGCGGCGCTCCATGTCACCATTGACCACGGTTTCTTCCATTTCCGACAGGCCCTTGTAGAGGCGGTCGCGCAGCATGCGAATGCGCTCGTTTTCGGTCGCCATTTCCTCGCGCGCGATGCGGAAGGCCTCACCCATGCCGACGATCTGGTGCGTAGGCAGGGTGCCGGAGCGCATGCCGCGCTCATGGCCGCCGCCGTGCATCTGCGCTTCCAGGCGGATGCGCGGCTTGCGGCGCACATACAGCGCGCCGATGCCCTTGGGACCATAGGTCTTGTGCGCCGAGAAGGACATCAGATCCACTTTCAGCTTTTGCAGGTCGATCTCGACCTTGCCGGTGGCCTGCGCCGCATCGACATGGAAGATCACGCCCTTGGAACGGCAGATCTCGCCCATGGCTGCGATATCCTGGATCACGCCAATTTCGTTGTTCACGAACATGACCGAGGCCAGGACGGTATCCGGGCGGATGGCCGCCTTGAATTTTTCCAGGTCGACGAGGCCGTTTGGCTCGGGCGTCAGGTAGGTGACCTCGAAGCCTTCGCGCTCGAGCTCGCGCATGGTGTCGAGCACGGCCTTGTGCTCGGTCATCACGGTAATCAGGTGCTTGCCCTTGGTGCCGGCGTAGAAGTGCGCGGCGCCCTTGATGGCAAGGTTGTTGGACTCGGTGGCGCCGGAGGTCCACACGATTTCCTTGGAATCGGCATTGACCAGCCTGGCCACGTTCTCGCGCGCTTCTTCAACTGCCTTGTCGGCATCCCAGCCGAAGGCGTGGGAACGCGATGCCGGGTTGCCGAAATGCTCGGTCAGCCAGGGAATCATTTTGGCGGCGACGCGCGGGGCGACCGGAGTGGTGGCGGAGTAATCGAGATAGATGGGGAATTTCATGTTGATTAAACCTCAATCAAAACGTGGCGGCGACCTTGGTGCCGACGCGCCCCTCGGGCAGCTTGGCAATGTTCTGCTTGTTCTGCTGCACCGCAACCAGCTCGGCCAGGGTGACAGAATCAAGGTACTCGTAGATTTTTACATTCAGGCTTGCCCACAGGTCGTGCGTCATGCAGCGATGATCCTCATGGCAGTTTTCCTTGCCACCGCACTGGGTGGCATCGACCGGCTCGTCCACCGCGCGGATGATGTCCGCCACCGAGACCGCTTCCAGTTGTTTGGCCAGGGTATAGCCTCCGCCCGGTCCGCGCACGCTGTCCACCAGATGGTGGCGGCGCAGCTTGCCGAACAGCTGCTCCAGGTAGGAAAGCGAAATGTCCTGGCGCTCACTGATGCCAGCGAGCGTCACGGGGCCTTTGCCGTGGCGCAGCGCCAGGTCCAGCATCGCAGTAACCGCAAAACGTCCTTTAGTCGTCAGTCTCATGATGGTTCACCCGTGGTAAGTGACTGAAATATAAAATACCCGATCATTTCAGTCAAGTATTTTAGTTACCCGAGCAAATTAGTCAACTATTTTATTCAATTGTTCCGGATCAAAGTCATCCTTGGCCTTTTGCGCCTCGGAAAGCTTGACCCCCAACTTTTCCAGCTGGGCCAGCACTTCGGCCAGTTTCTGGTCCATGTTCGAGGCGTGGTCGATCAACCCGTGGATCGCCTTCACCATGGGGTCGTTCATGTCGGACGAGATGGCGTAAGCCGAAAACCCCATCTTTCTGGCCTGGTCGTCGCGTGCGCGGGACCGCTCATCCAGGATGCGGGCGGGAATACCGACTGCGGTCGCACCGTCGGGCACGTCCTTCACCACGACCGCGTTAGAGCCCACGCGGGCATCGCGCCCGATAGTGATCGGGCCAAGGATCTTGGCCCCCGCCCCCACCACCACGCCGGGTAACAGCGTCGGATGGCGCTTGCCCTTGTTCCAGGAGGTGCCGCCGAGGGTAACGCCATGATAGAGCGTGCAATCGTCGCCGATTTCGGCGGTCTCGCCGACCACCACGCCCATGCCATGGTCGATGAACACGCGGCGCCCGATGGTGGCGCCAGGATGGATCTCGATGCCAGTAATCCAGCGCGCAAAATGGGAAACCCAGCGCGCCAGCCATTTCAGCCCCATGCCCCACAGATGGTGGGACAGGCGGTGGATCACGATGGCATGGAAACCCGGGTAAGTCGTGACGACCTCGAAGACCGAGCGCGCGGCCGGATCGCGGTCAAAAACGACAGAGATTTCCTCTTTAAGCCTGGCAAACATAGGACGGGACTGTTTTCCGAGTATTTCAGTCAGTTATTTTAACTCATTGTTTCCCATTCTTGCTGCTCACCATGGCCGCAAGCATGCCGCGCAGGATGTTGATCTCCTCCTTTTGCAGTCGAGTGCGCGAGAACAGGCGGCGCAGCTTGGGCATCAGGCGCTTCGGCGAGGCCGGATTGAGAAAGCCGATGTCAATCAGGGTCTGCTCGAGATGCGCGTAAAAGCGCTCCACTTCGGCGAGGTCGGCCGCATCCAGCTCAGGCTGTGCCAGACGCTCGTTCAGGGCAGCACACCGCAGCGCGTAGGCCATCACCTGCACTGCCGAGCCGAGGTTGAGCGAACTGTATTCGGGATTGGCCGGGATGGTCATCAAGGCCTGGCAGCATGCCAGTTCCTCCTTCGACAGGCCGAAGGTCTCGTTGCCGAACACGATCGCCACCCTGCCCGCCTGCGCTTCCGAGAGGGCCTGGCTGGCGGCCTGCTCGGGCGTGAGCAGCGCGCTTTGCAGATCGCGCTGGCGCGTGGAGGTGCCCAGGGCCAGGACGCAGCCCGACAAGGCTTCTTCCAGCGAGCCGCATACTTGCGCGGCTTCAAGCAGGTCGACCGCGCCGGAAGCCATGGCTTCGGCATCGGGGTGCGGAAATTTCTTGGGGCTGACCAGGAAGAGCTGCGACAGCCCCATGGTCTTCATGGCGCGCGCTGCCGCGCCGATGTTGCCGGGATGGCTCGGCCGGCACAGCACGATGCGGATGCTGGAAAGAAGATTCTGGGATTCGGCAGCCATGATTTAAAATAGCGCTTTGCTCTTTAATGAAGTTGCCGTCACATGCATCCCATGCTCAACACGGCGGTGAAAGCCGCCCGCAAAGCCGGGGCGATCATCAATCGCGCCGCCAATGACATCGACCGCCTGACCATCCAGTCCAAGCGTCCGCGCGATTACGTCAGCGAAGTCGACCGCATCGCGGAACAGGCCATCATCGAGACCCTGCTCGATGCCTATCCGGGCCACGGGATTCTAGCAGAGGAGTCCGGCCGCTCCGGGGGCGAAGAACACGTCTGGATCATCGACCCGCTCGACGGCACCACCAACTTCCTGCATGGACTGCCCCAGTATGCCGTGTCCATCGCGCTCCTGCACAAGGGCGTACTCACCCATGCCGTGGTGTACGACCCGGCGCGCAACGAACTCTTCACCGCCACGCGCGGCGCCGGCGCCTTCCTCAACGAGCGCCGCATCCGCGTGTCCAAGCAGGCGAAGATGGACGACGCCCTGATCGGCACCGGCTTCCCTTTCCGCGAGTTCCAGCACGCCGACGCCTACCTCGGCATGTTCAGGGACATGATGCTGAAAACCGCCGGGCTGAGAAGACCCGGATCCGCCGCGCTCGACCTCGCCTGGGTCGCCTGCGGCCGCTACGACGGTTTCTTCGAACTCGGCCTCAACACCTGGGACCTCGCGGCCGGCGCCCTGCTGGTGCTGGAGGCCGGCGGTCTGGTAGGGGATTTCCAGGGTAACGACACGTATCTTCAGTCAGGCCACATCGTCGCCGGCAACCCGAAAATCTTCGGGCAAATGCTGCCAGTTTTCGCACCGCACCTGACCCAGGCCATCAGGGCCGTGGAATAAACCGAGGAAAACCATCGTGATCCAGTGGCACGAATCCTATTCGATCGGAAACGAACGCATAGATTTCCAGCACAAGGTCTTCCTCGGCCTGATCAGCGAATTTTCCCAGGCCCGCCAGCAGAACGCCGCACAGGAGCGCCTGAGCCGCATACTGGAAGAAGTCATCAAATACGCCGAATACCATTTCTACAGCGAAGAAAACCTGATGATGGATCATCAGTATCCCGAACTGAGCCGCCACAGGATCCTGCATGACCACCTGCTTAACCAAGCCAGAATCAAATCCAGCGAAATGGCGCTGGAACTCACGACGCCAAAAGAAGTCGAGGATTTTCTGATCAACTGGTTCCTCCTGCATACCCAGCACGAAGACAAGAAAATCAGTCAGCACATCAAGGCAAGCCAGCAGAAATAAAGGCGGGCTGTCTTTCCAGAAGCCCTCTGCCGGGCAGGTGTCGGGGGCCCTCAGGCGATCATTCTTCTGCCAGTTCCCGGCGTGCCGCGGCCAGCGCGTCGAGATCGTTCAGCGCCGCCGGAAAATCAAATATGTCCATGTTCTGCGCCAACGAGGCGACTGCCTCTTCTCCCAAGGCAGCGATAAGCAACGGCTTGAGCTCTCGCCAGGTAACGCGGGAGGACATGTCATCTGCCGCCAATTGCGCCCTGAGTTGCGGAACCAGTTTGCGCAGTCTTTCCGGATCGCCTCCGCCGGACGCCACGGCGCCCTCGTCGAGCTTCAATGCGCGGATCTCGGCGCGCACCGCGTCAAGCCTGACCGCGACCGCAGCCACGCACCCCTGAAGAAGGTCGACGGGCTCGCCTTCGCGGATGCGGCGCTCCAGTTCTTCGGCTTCGCGCTGGAGCGGCCTCGCCCCGAGCGTTGCGGCAAGCCCCTTGAGGGTATGGGCAAGGCGCTCGGCCGTGGCACGGTTGCGGTCGGCAAGGGCGGCCTCCAGCTTGACGGCATCGTGCTCGTGCATCTCGGCAAAGCGCATCAGCATGCGCCGGTAGCTGGGCCATTGCCCCGCGAAATATTGCAGACCTGACGCCGTGTCGAGTTCCTCCGAGGTGGCCAGCGGCGCCTGGGCGCTTATGGCAGGCGCTTTCGTAAACACGACACCAGGCAAGGGGGCGCCACGCACCGGCGCCGCTCCGGATTCAGGGAGCCAGTGCGCCAGAATCGCATAGAGCTGCGCCGGCTCAACCGGCTTGGCGACAAAGCCATCCATGCCGGCATCGAGACAGCGCTTGCGGTCCTCGTCAAAGGCGTTGGCGGTCATTGCCAGGATTGGAATGCCCGGCCCGGATTCCAGCCCGCGAATGCGGCGCGTGGCCTCCAGGCCATCCATCACGGGCATCTGGATGTCCATCAGAATGAGGTCGTAGGTGCCGGACTGCATTTTTTCGAGCGCCTCGCCGCCGTGATTGGCGATGTCCACCACCAGGCCCACGCTCTCGATCAGTTCGCGCGCGACATCCTGATTGATGATATTGTCCTCGACCAGAAGAATGCGGGCGCCGCGCCGCAGCAGGTTGCCGACAGCCGTTTCATGGGAAGGCATCTTGATGACGGTGCCGCCGCGCTTGAAGCGCACGGTGAACCAGAAAACGCTGCCTTGCCCAAGCACGCTGCTGACCCCGGCATCACCGCCCATCAGGCGTGCGAGGCGGCGGCTGATCACCAGCCCCAGACCAGTGCCGCCATACTTGCGCGTGGTCGAGGCCTCGGCCTGCTCGAAAGGCTCGAACAACCGCTCCAGCTGCTCGGGGCTAATTCCGATGCCAGTATCCTCCACCTCGACGCGTACCTGCACGGCAGCTTCCTGTTCCTCGACTAGGCTCGCGCGCACGATGACGCGCCCATGCTCGGTAAACTTGACTGCGTTGCTCAGGTAGTTGAAGAGAATCTGGCTGAGCCGCAAGGGATCGCCCAGCAAGGCCAGCTCGCCCAGCCTGGGGTCTATGTCCTCGACGAGCTCGATCTGCTTGGCGCTGAAGCGGTCCCGCATCATGCTGCAGGCATGGTCGAGCGTGGTGACGACGTTGAGGCCGGACTCTTCCAGAACAATGCGGTTAGCCTCGATCTTCGAGAGGTCGAGGATGTCATTGATGATACCAAGCAAGTGCTTGGCAGAACTCGTGATCTTGGCCAGCTTGTCCACCTGGCCAGGTGCGGTAACTTCTCGCTGCAGGAGGTGGGCAAATCCGATCACCGCATTCAGGGGCGTGCGGATTTCATGGCTCATGTTGGCGAGGAAAGTGCTCTTGGAGCGGTTTGCCGCCTCAGCGCTCGCCCTTGCCTGTTCCAGTTCAGCCGTGCGCACCCGCACCAGTTCTTCCAAGTGGTAGCGGTGTGCCTCCAGTTCGGCGGTAGCGAGCTTGCGCTCGGTGATGTCATCCTGGATGGAAAGGTAGTGGGTAATGCGGCCGTCTTCCTGGCGGACCGGCGTAATCTGCGACCACACAGCGATTTCACGCCCATCCTTGCAGCGGTCGATGAGCTCGCCTGACCACTGCTCTCCCCTCGACAGCTGGACCCACATCTGGGCATAGGCGGCGGGATCGGTGTGGCCAGACTGCAGGATACGCGGGTTCTTCCCGACTACCTCCTCGCGGCTGTAGCCCATCAGATCGCAAAAACGCTGGTTGACGTATTCGATCGCGCCCGCAGTGCTGGCGATCAGAATCGCACTCGGGCTTTGTTCCACCGCCAGCCACAGCTTGCGCAGGTCCTCTTCTGCCTGCTTGCGGTAAGTGATGTCGTTCCACACCACGTGCAGGTAGGCCTCGCCCCCGATTTCGATTGCCGTCAGCAATACTTCGGCATAGAACTGCTCGCCATCGGCACGCTTGTGCATCCATTCGAAACGGTTTCTGCCTGATTCAAGCGCAATGCGGACCATTTCCTGCGCCTTGTCCGCTGAGCGCTGGCCATCGGGCTGATACTCCGGCGAGATGTCATCCGGCGTGTGCTGCTTGAGCTGATCCAGGCTCTGCATGTGCAGCATGTCCAGCGCGGCCTTGTTGGCGTCGACAAAGCGGCCCTCCCTGATGAGGCACGTGGCCTGTCCGCTATAGTCGAACAGCTTGCGGAAACGGGCCTCGCTTTCACGCAGCCGCTGTTCCGCCTGGCGCCGCTCCGTGACATCCGACCAGATCATGGAAAGACAATCCTGGCCCTGCATGTGGATAAAGCGAACACTGACATTGACGTTGAGCTTGCTGCCGTCCTTCCTGCGGCGCAGGGTGTCGAACCGCCGCTCGCCGTCGGCACGAAATTCCGCAACCATTTTCCGTATGGTAGGTTCATCGAACTCAGGCTGGATGTCCGGCAGGCGCAACCGCTGAAATTCTTCCCGCGTATAACCCAGCTGGCTACATGCCGCATCGTTGAATTCGACGAACGCCAGGCTGTCTGCGTCAACTAGAGCAATGCCGTCCGAAGCCTGGGCAACGATGGAGTGGAATATCTCTTCACGGCGCCTGGCCTCCGCCTCAACCATGCGGCGTTGGATCACGCTACCTACGCGTTCTGCTATCGCACGCTGCAGCGTGCGCTCTTCCGGCAGGAATCCAGCCGCTTGCATGCCGGCATCGATTGACGGGTAGCCGACAGTCACACTGCCGCGATTTTCCCCGGCGACAATCTCGGTCAATTCGAGTAAAGCCATTTCCGAGGTGAATCTGGCAGTGCTGTAGCGCCTGCCCCCCCACTCGATGCTGGCAGCGACCTGCTCCGGGTAAAGCCAGCCGGCAGGCAGCAGGTCCGCAACAATCTGCAGCATTCGTTCCAGCGGAACGGCTGTATCCTCGGTGGCGCGGAACACGTTGTACAAGCAGGACTGCTCCTTGATTCGTTCGCCCAGCGCCACCTGGGCCTTGCGCAGTTCGGTGATGTCGCGCGCCACACCCAGCACCCCGACCAGTTTGCCGGCAGCATCAAAGACCGGAGTTTTGACGGTGAGATACAGGCCGGTATAGCTGCCATCCTTGCGACTGAGCCATTCCTCGTTGCTTGAGGCTTCACCCCGCTCAATGGCACGCTGGTCGTTTGCTCGGAACATGTCAGCCATATCCTTGCTGACAAACTCATAATCGGTCTTGCCGACGATACCGGCCTCGTCGGCTCCAAACAGCATTTCAAGGCCCGGGTTGCAGTAACGGTAGACTCCATCGCCATCCTTGAGCCAGACGAGGCCGGGCATGTTGTCGAACAGGGCACGCAAGCGCAAACGCTCCTGCTCCAAGGCTTCGTTCTGCCGCGCGATGATCCTGCGCGCACGATGCAGGCTGATTGCGTAGCCGACGAGAAAAAACAATAACCCCAATACAAAAGCAAAACTGACCACGATGCCCACAACGCCCAGCTCCGCGTCGTACAGATCCCCTTCGGCGGCGCGCACCCCAGGCGTGCAGCACAGCATAAGCAGCAGAATGCGCAGAAAAAACCTCATGCTTTTGGGGATGTTGTGCAAAGGCACACGCTGTCAGTTCGCCGTGGCTTCGGCCTGTTCGGCATTCGGATCCACATAGCGCTCGGCGATGGCGCGAAAATCCTCCCTGCGCACCACGAAAGCGTCGACCACGTCAGGGTCGAAATGCCTGCCGCGACCCTCCAGGATGATTTCCATTGATCTCTCCAGGCTGAAAGCCGGCTTGTAAGCGCGTTTGCTGATGAGCGCATCGAACACGTCTGCTACCGCCATGAGGCGCGCGGAGAGGGGGATGTCCTCGCCGCGACGGCCGTCGGGATAGCCGCTGCCATCCCATTTTTCGTGATGGTAATGGGCGATCTCCATGGCGATATACAAAAACTCCAGGCCGGAACGATCGTCCTCGTTCATGATCGCACGCCAGATGGCATCGGAGCCGAGCTTGGCATGGGTTTTCATGATTTCCCACTCTTCAGGCGTGTGCTTTCCCGGCTTGTGCAGCACATGATCAGGGATGCCGACCTTGCCGATGTCGTGCAGCGGAGCCGCCTTCGTCAAATTCTCGATGGCATGCGGCGTCAGCACCGACGCGTATTTTGGCAGCCTGGACAGTTCCTCGCCCAGCACCCGGATGTAATTCTGGGTGCGCAGGATATGCGCGCCGGTCTCATTGTCACGGGCCTCCGCCAGGCTGGCGAGCGCGCGCAGGCTGACGTCCTGGATCATCTGGTTTTGCTGCATGCGGCGCCGGACCTCGGCCTCCAGCCAGGCATTCTGATCGCGCATGCGATCCCGCGCTTCCTTGAGTTCAAGATGGGCATGCACGCGGGCCAGCACGATCGCGGGGCGCACGGGCTTGGTGATGTAGTCCACCGCCCCTAGGTCAATGCCCCGGGCCTCGTCCTCGGTGGAGTCCAGCGCGGTCACGAAAATCACCGGGACGTCATGCGTTTCCGGGTTGGCGCGCAGGCGTTTCAGCACCTCGTAGCCATCCATTTCCGGCATCATGACATCCAGCAGTATCAGCTCCGGCCGCGGCTCGGTGACCGCCGCAGCCAGCGCCCGCGCGCCCGAATTGGCTACGCGCACCCGGTAGTCCCGCATCAGGATCTCGCCCATGACGTCGAGGTTCTCGGGCGTATCGTCCACCACCAGCAATGTTTTCCTGGCCTTGTCCTGGTTTGCCAACTGATTCTCCGCCATCTGTTTTCTCTCACATCGCACCCGGGTGGAACCGCGAACCGGCATGCCCCAGGTCAAGCCTGTTCTGCCAAATCCCAGAAATGGCGACATGCCGCGCCACTCAAGCCAAATCATTATAATATTAGGCTCGTTGCCATCCGGGGGGCGCAGGTGAAAAACCCGTCCCGCCTCCGGGGGAACCAGGCAGCCGGCTCACATTGTTCACAACCCAACGCGACCGACCGGGATTGCATGTACAAGATTCTTATCGTCGACGATAGCCGAGAAATCCGCAATCTGATCCGCCTGACCCTCCCCTTCTCGGAGTTCAGGCTGGAGGAAGCCGAGAATGGCGCGGATGCGATGCGGCTGATCCGTGCCTGGCGCCCCGACTTGGTCTTGCTGGACATCGTGATGCCCGGCGGCATCAACGGCCTGCAGGTATGCCAGGAGATCAAGCTGGACCCTTATCTCCAGCGGACTATCGTGGTCATGCTGACCGTGCTGGGTCAGTCGTATGATATCGAGGCCGGCCGCGCGGCCGGCGCGGATTCCTACATCGTCAAGCCGTTCAGCCCGACTTTGCTGGTCGCCCAAATCAGGCAAATCCTCAAATCCAGGATGCATGACGAACCGGACATCCTGCCACAATGACCGGTACAACGTGCCGCCCGGAAGGCCTGTCGGCGAGCTGCGACGAACCATGCGAAACCCAAAACGGATAAAATCGCAGGCGAAGCGCATGCCTCGAACTGGCTCGACAAAGGCGGGATCCGCTCGAACAAAATGGCAATTTCATTCCTAACGATTCAACGCCAAGAGACTTCATGCACAAGATTCTTATCGTCGAAGACAAGCGCGATGTCCGCAATCTGCTGCGGCTGACGTTGCCATTCGATGAATTCCAGACCAGGGAAGCGGACAACGGCGCGGACGCATTGCCGCTCATCCGAGACTGGCATCCAGACCTTGTCCTGCTGGATATCCTGATGCCTGGCAGTATGAACGGACTGGATGTTTGCCGCGAGGTGAAAGGCGATCAGCAGCTTCGCGACATCCTTGTCATCCTGCTTACCGCGCTTGGACAGAAAAGCGACATCGAAAATGGCACGGCCACCGGCGCGGACGCGTACATCGTCAAGCCGTTCAGCCCGAGCGAATTGCTGGCTGTGGTCCGGCACTTGCTCAAGACGCGCAACCCCAGCCAGGTTGGCCTCCAGTAACCCTTTTCCGCCGGCTTTCTCGAACGGGCAAAGAATCCATCGCGCGCCTGTGGTACACAGCAGGACATACGCGCAATAACAACCAGACATGCACAACGGCCACAATCAGCCTCAGGGAAAAATGGAAAAGCACACGCCGATGATGCAGCAGTATCTCGGAATCAAGCGCGAGTACCCCGAGATGCTGGTGTTCTACCGCATGGGTGACTTTTACGAGCTGTTTTTCGACGATGCCATCAAGGCTGCACGCCTGCTCGGCATTACCCTGACCACGCGCGGGCAGTCCGCGGGCGAGCCGATCCGAATGGCCGGCGTGCCCTATCACGCCGCCGAACAGTATCTGGCCAAGCTCCTGAAGCTGGGCGAGTCGGTGGTGATATGCGAACAGGTCGGCGATCCGGCCGCATCCAAGGGCCCCGTTGAACGCCAGGTCACGCGCATCATTACCCCCGGCACCCTGACTGATGCCTCGCTCATGGACGAGCACCGTGACATCCTGCTGCTGGCGCTGGCACACGACAAGGACACCCTGGGTGCGGCCTGGCTGAATCTGGCCGCAGGGCGCATGTCAGTGGCCGAGCTCGCACACGGCGAACTCGCGGCACTGCTCGCTCGGCTCAAGCCGGCTGAATGTCTACTTCCAGAAACCCTGGCAGTGGACTTCAATGGCCCTCAAAAGAAGCTTGCCGCCTGGCAGTTCGACAGCACACGTGCGGCGCAGGACCTGGCCAGGCAATTTGGCAGCCGCGACCTCGCCGCATTCGGCGTGGAAGGCCAGCCGCTTGCCATTGCAGCCGCAGGCGCGCTGCTCGACTATGTCAGGCAAACACAGAAGAGCGCACTGCCGCACTTGCAGGGACTGTCGGTTGAGCGCAACGATGCCTTCGTGCGCATGGACGCGGCCACCCGGCGCAACCTTGAATTGACCGAGACCCTGCGCGGCGAGGCTGCGCCCACCCTGTTCTCCGCCATCGATGCCACGGCCACCCACATGGGGGCGCGCCTGCTGCGGCATTGGCTGCACCACCCCCTGCGCGACCGGCTGGCGCTAGGGCTTCGTATTGAGGCCATCCGCGCCCTGTCTGAAGATGGCAGCCTGCGCGCCCGGCTTTCGAGCCTGCTCAAATCTTGCGCCGACCTGGAGCGTATCGCAGGGCGCTGCGCGCTACGCACGGCACGGCCGCGCGACCTCTCAGCCATGCGCGACACGCTCGCCCTGCTGCCCGAAATACAGGCCCAGTTAGGTCTGGACTCCGCAGCGCTGCATGCAATCAAGACCGCCTGCGCCCCTTTGCCGGAACTGCAAGCCTTGCTGGCAGGCGCCATCCGGCAAGAACCCGCCGCGGTGCTGCGCGAAGGCGGCGTCATCGCAGACGGGTTTGACGCCGATCTCGACGAACTGCGCGCGCTCACCGAGAATGCCGGCGCCTTCCTGCTCGATCTGGAAACACGCGAGCGCAGCCGAACCGGCATCCCCAGCCTCAAGGTCGAATACAACAAGGTGCACGGCTTTTACATCGAGGTCACGCATGCGCATGCAGAGAAAATCCCCGACGACTACCGCCGTCGCCAAACGCTGAAAAATGCCGAGCGCTACATCACCCCGGAACTGAAGGCCTTTGAAGACAAGGCGCTCTCCGCCCGCGAGCGCGCACTGGCGCGGGAAAAGCTGCTGTTCGAGCAGGTACTCGATACCCTGGGCCCAGAGGTGCCGCAACTTCTGAAAGCTGCCGCCGCGCTGGCGGAGCTCGATGTGCTGGCAAGCCAGGCCGAACGCCTCGCGAGCCGGGACTGGATTCTGCCCGAGTATGCCGAAACAACCGGCATCAGCATCGTTGCCGGGCGTCATCCGGTGGTGGAGGCCCAGGTCGGCAATTTCATTCCCAACGACACCCTGCTCTCGCCATCGAGGCAAATGCTGCTCATCACCGGCCCCAACATGGGCGGCAAGTCGACCTACATGCGGCAGACCGCCCTTATCGTGCTGCTCGCCTGCTGCGGCTT
>DAIMZB010000043.1:0-13272 GCA_036734185.1 Thiobacillaceae bacterium
CACGGCGTCACCGCCCCCATTGACGTGCACCTGATGGTCAAGCCGGTGGACCGCATCATTCCCGATTTCGCCAAGGCCGGCGCCACCTACATCACTTTCCACCCGGAAGCGTCCGAGCACATCGACCGCACCATCGGGTTGATCAAGGAAAATGGCTGCAAGGCCGGCCTGGTGTTCAACCCGGCAACGCCGCTCGACGTGCTGGAATACACCCTGGACAAGCTCGACATGGTGCTCCTGATGTCGGTCAACCCCGGCTTTGGCGGCCAGAAGTTCATCCCCTACGTGCTCGACAAGGCGAAGAAGGTGCGCAAGATGATCAATGACCGCGGCCTCGACATCAGTCTCGAAATCGACGGCGGCGTGGGCCCGGCCAACATCGCCGAAGTCGCCCGCGCCGGCGTGGACACCTTCGTGGCGGGTTCCGCCGTATTCGGTGCTGCCAAGGATGGCGACCCGCACCGTTACGACAGCGTCATCGCCGCCATGCGCGCCGAACTGGCGAAGGTTTGATCAGGCTGACCGGACTGCGAGCAAGACAAATGGACTTTCCGATCAATATCAAGGCTGTCGTCATCGACCTTGATGGCACCTTGCTGGATACCGCGTCCGACCTCGCGCTCGCCGCGGAACTGATGATGGGCGATCTGGGCATGACCTGTCCCTCGCGTGACGTCATCAAGACCTATATTGGCAATGGCGTTTCGCGCCTGGTCAAACGCGTGCTGGTCGGCGACATGGATGCAGAGCCGGATGCAGACCTGTTTGCCAGGGCGCTGCCCATCTATCAGAAGCATTATGGCGCGCATGTCGCCGACCAGACGCGGCCGTTCCCCGGCGTGGTCGAAGGCCTGGAGGCCTTCAGGAAAATGGGCCTGCACGTTGCCGTCATCACCAACAAGGCCGAGCAGTTCACCCATCCGCTCTTGAAGGCGACCGGCCTGTTCGATTATTTCGAGCTGATCCTGTCAGGCGACAGCCTGCCTCGCCGCAAGCCCGATCCGCTGCCGCTGCAGCATGCCTGCAAGGTATTTGGCGTGCAGCCGCACGAGCTGCTGCTGATCGGCGACTCGCTCAACGACACCCAGGCCGCCCGCGCCGCCGGCAGCCCCGTTTTCTGCGTGCCCTACGGATATAACCGCGGCCGCCCGGTCGAAGAGCTGGATCTCGATGCCGTGGTGCCCAGCCTGGCCGCCGCCGCCCAGCTCCTGAAGAAAGCGGCCTGACGATGCGTGTGTCCGTGAAAAACTTTCGATGGTGGTGCTGAACGCCCTAGCCGACGTTTCGCCATTCACCCATCTTTTTTCACGGACTTGCCATGACTGAAAACGAATTCAACGAACTTGCCCGCCAGGGCTACAACCGCATTCCGCTCACGCAGGAACTGCCGGCCGATCTCGACACGCCGCTGGCGCTTTACCTCAAGCTCGCCAACTCGCCCTATACCTATCTGCTGGAATCGGTACAGGGCGGGGAGCGTTTCGGCCGCTATTCCATCATTGGCCTGCCGGCGCGCACCCTGATTCGCGTACGCGCCCATACGCTGACCGTGGAGCAGAACGGCGAGATTGTCGAAGAGCAGGAAACCGCGGACCCGCTGGCCTTCATCGAGCAATACCTGGCGCGCTTCAAGGCCGCGCCGCTGGCCGGCGGCCCCCGTTTTGCCGGCGGTCTGGCAGGCTATTTCGGCTACGACACCATACGCTATATCGAAAAGCGCCTGGCCAGGACCAGAAAGCCCGACGAGATCCACACCCCGGACATCCTGCTCATGCTCACCGACGAGCTGGCGGTAGTGGACAATCTTTCCGGCCGGCTGACCCTGATCGTCTATGCCGACCCCATGCAGGCCGGCGCCTATGAAGCGGCCCTGGGCCGCCTGCGCGCGCACCGCGAGCGTCTGCATGCGCCACTTACCCCGCCAGCCGCTGAGTCGGCTGTGCATGCCGATGCCGTTTCGGAGTTTGGCGAATCGGCCTTCAAGGCCGCCGTGCTCAAGGCCAAGCAGTACATCACCGACGGTGACATCATGCAGGTGGTGCTTTCACAGCGCATGTGCCGCCCCTTTTCGGCAAGCCCCCTTACGCTCTATCGCGCGCTGCGTTCGCTCAACCCTTCGCCCTACATGTTCTATTACGACATGGGCAACCACCACGTGGTCGGCTCCTCGCCGGAAATCCTGGTGCGGCGCGAGGGCGAGACAGTCACCGTGCGTCCGATCGCCGGCACGCGCCCAAGGGGCCACGACCGCGAGCACGACCTCGCGCTGGAACAGGAGCTGCTCTCCGATCCCAAGGAGTGCGCCGAGCACCTGCAATTGCTCGACCTTGGCCGCAATGACCTGGGCCGTGTCGCGCAGGTGGGCAGCGTGAGGGTGACCGAGAACATGAGCATCGAGCGCTATTCGCATGTCATGCATATCGTCTCCAATGTCGAAGGCAAACTGAAGCCGAGCCTCAGTTCGATGGACGTGCTGCGCGCTACCTTCCCGGCCGGCACCGTGTCGGGCGCGCCCAAGGTGCGGGCCATGGAAATCATCGATGAGCTGGAGCCCTCGGGGCGCGGCATTTACGCCGGCGCGGTCGGCTACATGGGGTTCAACGGCGACATGGACCTGGCCATTGCCATCCGCACCGCGGTGGTCAAGGACGGCAAGCTGTATGTGCAGGCCGGTGCCGGCATCGTGGCTGACTCGGTGCCAGAAAACGAGTGGACGGAAACCCAGAACAAGGCGCGTGCGGTGGTGCGGGCCGCCGAGCTGTCCTGACCGGGCCTACTTCAGGCCATACCGCTTGAGCTTGCGGTATAAGGTGCGTTCGGTGATGCCGAGCAGCTCGGCCACCGTGCGCCGGTGCCCGCCGTGCTTGCCCAGCAAATCCTGGATGTAGTCTTTTTCCGCGTCATTCAGGGAGATGCGGCGGGGCGCGGCGGTCGGCGCCTCGCTTCTCCTTGTGGGCGTTTCCAGGCCCAGGTCCCCCGTTCGGATGACGCCGTCGCGGCAGCGCACCATTGCGCGCTGCAGCAGATTGCGCAGTTCGCGCACATTGCCGGGGAAGTCGTGGTGCCTGAGGGCGTTGAGCGCCTCCTTGTCCAGGCGGCAGCGCATCTGGCTGCCGCCGGACAAGCGCGACAGCAGCACATCGGCCAGGGCAGGAATGTCCTCGCGGCGTTCCCGCAAGGGCGGCAGGGCGACGTCGATCCCCGCCAGGCGGTAATAGAGGTCGAGACGGAACAGTTTCTGGTCCACCCAGTCCAGCAGGTTGCGGTTGGTTGCGGACACGAGCCGGACATCGGCTTTCAGGGTCTTGGTGCCGCCCACGCGCCGGAATTCACCGGCTTCCAGAACCCGCAACAGCTTGGCCTGCAGAGTGAGAGGAATTTCCGAGACCTCATCCAGGAACAGCGTGCCGCCATCGGCCAGCTCGTAGAGGCCTTTTTTCTGCCCGGTGCTGCCCGTGAAGGCGCCGCGCTCATGGCCGAACAACTCGTTTTCAAACATGTTCTCTGGCACGGCCGCGCAATTGATGGCGATAAACGGGCCGCCTGCGCGCGGTGAGCGGTCATGCACGAAGCGCGCCGCCAGTTCCTTGCCCACGCCGCTCTCGCCGTAAAGCAGAACCGAGGCCTCACTTTCCGCCACGCGCGCCAGATTGTCCACGCAGGTGAGGAAGGCGGGGGAGTGTCCCACCATGCGCATGTCCTGGCAGTCGAGTTCGCTGCTGGCTTCCAGCGGGTAGAGGATCTCGCCCAGGTACAGGCGCCCGTCCAGGTCGCGGATGGCGTGGCCGCGAATGCGCGTGCGCTCGGGTGCGTTGTCGGCATGGTAGTGGGTGTGCAAGACCACGGTGGACTGTCCGTCCTGGAACAGGGCCTGATGCGGGCACTGTTCCCCGTTTTGATGGCAAGGCTTGTCGGAGTGATGCGAGATTTCGTGGCAGCGCCGGTTCAGAATGGCTTCCCGGCTGACCCCGTAGGATTCGCAATAGCGCCGGTTGGCGGCTACGATGAAGTAATGCTCGTCAATCACCACGAAAGGCTGGTCGTGGGCCTCGATGATTTCCTGTAAATCCACGCTGGGCATTTTTCACCTTTTCGGTGTCATGACGCATGACACCTTGTCATGACATAACTGGCATGTCAATTGAGGGTGGGTTGCAAGAATCCCCGGCGCTCAAGGGTGTTGGCGGCTAGTCGGGCTGGAATGACTATTGCGTATAGGGTATGCACGCCGGCTTGCCCGGACGCACTACGGATATTTTTACAAATGCAACGGAGGCACTGATATGGCACACATCGTTATTCTGGGCGCAGGCATTGGCGGCATGACCATGGCTTACGAAATGCGCGAGAACGCGCGTTCGCAGGACAAGGTGACCGTGATTTCGAATTTCCCCTATTTCCAGTTCACCCCGTCCAACCCCTGGGTCGCAGTCAACTGGCGCACCCAGTCGGACATCACCTTGCCGGCGGGTCAGTACCTCGGCAAAAAGGGCATTGATTTCATTCCGGTCGGGGCCAAGCGTGTGCATCCCGAAAAGAATCAGATCGAGCTGACCGACGGCCGTACCGTGGAATATGATTTTCTGGTCATTGCCACCGGCCCCAAGCTGGCGTTCGACGAAGTCGAAGGCCTCGGGCCTGAAGGCCATACCCATTCGATCTGCCAGGTGGAGCATGCCGTCAAGGCTGGCAAGGCCTGGGAAGAATTCGTCAAGGATCCCGGCCACATCGTGGTCGGCGCCGTGCAAGGCGCATCCTGTTACGGCCCTGCCTACGAGTTCGCCATGATCATGGACACCGACCTCAGGCGCCGCAAGATCCGCGACAAGGTGCCGATGACCTACGTTACTGCAGAACCTTACATCGGCCATCTCGGGCTGGGCGGGGTGGGCGACTCCAAGGGCTTGATGGAATCTGTGATGCGTGACCGCCATATCAAGTGGATCTGCAATGCCAAGACGACGAAAGTCGAAGCGGGCAAGATGTTCGTGTCCGAGCACAACGAAAAAGGCGAGGTCATCAAGGAACACGTGCTGGACTTCAAGTACTCGATGATGCTGCCCGCGTTCAAGGGCATCGATGCGGTATTCGGCGTCGAGGGGCTGACCAATCCGCGCGGCTTTATCACCATCGACCCTTACCAGCGCAATCCCAAGTTCCAGAACGTCTTTTCCGTCGGGGTCTGCGTCGCCATTCCCCCGGTCGAAGTTACCCCGGTGCCTACCGGCACACCCAAGACCGGCTACATGATCGAGTCCATGGTGACCGCGACCGCGCACAATATCCGTGCCATTCTTGACGGCAAGGAGCCAGTAGAGAAAGCCACCTGGAACGCTGTCTGCCTGGCCGACTTCGGCGACAGCGGCGCGGCATTCGTGGCGCTGCCGCAGGTACCGCCGCGCAACGTCAACTGGTTCAAGGAAGGCAAGTGGGTGCATCTCGCCAAGGTGGCCTTCGAGAAATATTTCTTGCGCAAGATGAAGAAGGGCAGCACCGAGCCGCTTTACGAGAAATACGTGCTGAGCCTGATGGGCGTGAAAAAACTCAAATAAGCCCTATTTTCAGGAAACAAAACAAAAAACGGCGCCCAGAGCGCCGTTTTTTGTTTGCCGGTTTCCTTTCGGCGCGCAATTCGGCGAAAATCTGCTTTTCGGCCGGGCATGGGTGCCCAGCCAGTCCTTTGCAGGAGTTGCAGCCGCCATGCTGCTCATGATCGACAACTACGACAGTTTCACCTACAACCTCGTGCAGTATTTCGGCGAGCTGGGCGAGGACGTGAAGGTTATCCGCAACGACGAGATCGACCTCGACGGCGTCGCCGCGCTGAGGCCTGACCATATCGTCATCTCGCCGGGGCCGTGTACACCCAGTGAGGCCGGCATTTCCGTGCCGTTGATCAAGGCGTTCGCTGGCAAAGTGCCCTTGCTGGGCGTTTGCCTGGGGCACCAGAGCATAGGCCAGGCCTTTGGCGGCAAGATCGTGCATGCAAAGGAGTTGATGCACGGCAAGACCTCGATGATTCGCCACAAGGACGTGGGCGTATTCAAGGGGTTGCCCAACCCTTTCCGCGCCACCCGCTACCACTCGCTGGTGATCGAGCGCGAATCGTTGCCGGACTGTCTGGAAATCACGGCCTGGACCGACGACGGGGAGATCATGGGCGTGCGCCACAAGGAGTTGGCGGTTGAAGGCGTGCAGTTCCATCCGGAGTCCATTCTGACCGAGCACGGACACGCCATGCTCTCCAATTTCCTCAAGGGCGGCGCGCGATGATCACCGTGCAGCAGGCGCTGGCCCGCCTCGTCGAACAGCGCGAGATTTTTCATGATGAAATGCTCTCGCTCATGCGTCAGATCATGAGCGGTGAACTCACCCAGGCGCAGATCGCCGCGATCATCATGGGGCTGCGCGTAAAGAAGGAAACCGTGGGCGAGATCGCGGCCTCGGCTCAGGTCATGCGCGAGTTCGCGGCCAGGGTGCGGGTGGCAAATGACGCCAACCTGGTGGACACCTGTGGCACGGGCGGCGACGCCAGTCATACCTTCAACATCTCCACCACCTCCGCTTTTGTCGCAGCCGCGGCGGGCGCCCGCGTCGCCAAGCATGGCGGCCGTTCGGTGTCCTCCACGACGGGCAGCGCCGATGTGCTGGAAGCACTGGGCGTGCACCTTGGCCTTGTCCCCGAGCAAGTGGGCGAGAGCCTGGACAAAATTGGCATCGGTTTCATGTTCGCGCCCAACTTCCATGCGGCCATGAAACACGCAGCCCCGGTGCGCAAGGAACTGGGCGTGCGCACCTTGTTCAATATTCTCGGCCCCCTCACCAATCCTGCAGGTGCGCCGCACCAGCTTCTGGGGGTTTTTCATCCCGATCTGGTCGGCATCCTGGTGCGCGTATTGCAGCGTTTGGGCAGCCGTCATGTCATGGTGGTGCATGGTTCGGACAGCATGGGCGAGATCACGCTCACCGGCGAAACCCTCGTGGGCGAATTGAAGGATGGCGAAGTGCGCGAATATCGCATTCACCCGCGCGAATTTGGCATCGAGGCGGGCGGCATCGAGTCGCTCAAGGTTTGGGATGCAGGCCAGTCGAAAGACATGCTGCTCGGCGTGCTCGACGGCTTGCCCGGCCCTGCGCGCGACATTGTGCTGCTCAATGCCGGCGCTGCCATATATGTTTCCGACCGGGCTTCAACCCTGGGCGAGGGCATTGAAATGGCGCGTGCGGCCATCGATTCGGGCGCTGCGCGCGACAAGTTGCGCCAGCTAGTGGATTTCTCCAACCGTCTCAAGGTTTGAGCCGTGTCAGACATCCTCAATAAAATCCTCGCCACCAAGCGCGAGGAAATTGCCACCGGCCTGGAACGGATGCCGCTGTCTGCGATGCAGGCGCGAGCTGCGGCGCAGCCTCCGGCGCGCGACTTCGTTGGGGCCATCCGCACCAGGATTGCGGCGGGCAAGCCGGCGGTCATCGCAGAAATCAAGAAGGCCAGCCCCAGCAAAGGGGTACTGCGCGCCGATTTTCGCCCGGACGAGATCGCCGCGAGTTATGAACGGGGCGGTGCAACCTGCTTGTCAGTGCTCACTGACGAGCAGTATTTTCAGGGTAGTGCCGAATATCTGGAGCAGGCGAAATCGGCCTGCTCGCTGCCCGTTCTGCGCAAGGACTTCATTATCGATCCTTACCAGGTCTATGAGGCGCGGGCGATGGGGGCAGACTGCATCCTGCTGATCGTGGCAGCGTTGGGTCTTGAGGAGATGAAGTCCCTGGAGGCGCTTGCACATGAATTGGGCATGGCAGTGCTGGTGGAATCGCACGATGCTGAAGAGCTCGAAGCGGCCTTGCAGCTTAAAACGCCGCTGCAAGGGATCAATAACCGCAACCTGCGCACATTCGAAGTGAGTCTGGATACCACGCTGGCGCTTTTACCCCGAATCGCGCCGGGGCAAATCGTCGTGACGGAATCCGGCATTCTGGCGCCTTCCGATGTGGCGCGGATGCGCGCGCGCAATGTCAACGCCTTCCTGGTTGGCGAAGCCTTCATGCGCGCAGAAAACCCCGGTGCCGAACTGACCCGCCTGTTCAATATAAAGTAACCGGATCTTTGCCCTCATATAAAGGCTTGTGGGGAAACTGTGAAGATTGTTGGTTAACTTCGCTTTTATGTGAGAAGTGTTATCAAGACATGCATTTTTTAAAATGCGGGCAAATCTTGTTGTTGCTCAAATACAACGTAGTCTGAATAATGCAACATAATATAACTTGCTGATTATTATGTTTTTTGCGCTCGATACTGGTTTGTCGTGGCTTTTTTTCCACATACCAGATGGGTATTTTCAGACTTGAGAGCGCATTTCCTTGAACCGGTCCTGTCCGCCCGCCCATAATTGCCCTGTCCATTCCCGGACAGCTCTGCAGAGCTTTCAAAAATTTTGTAAAAGGAGAATGTAATGCAAAAGAAACTGATCGCCTTGGCTGTGGCTGGCGCCTTCGCCGCCCCCGCCTTTGCTGCGACCTCCAACGTTGATGTCTACGGCCAGATCAACATGTCCGTTGAGCGTGTGGACAATGGTGATACCGCCGTCCAACGCATGGTTTCCAACAACAACTCTTTCATCGGCGTCAAAGGTTCTGAAGACCTGGGCGGCGGCCTGTCTGCCGTGTGGCAGATTGAAGCCAACCTGAACACGGATGGCAACGGCTCGACCGGCAACTTCTATGATTCTGCCAATGCCAAGCAAACCTCGATCACTGCCAACAACAACATCTTCGGCACCCGCAACACCTATGTTGGCCTGTCCAGCAAGACCCTGGGTACCGTGATCGCTGGCGTGCATGACACCCCCTACAAGATGTCCACCAACGGCCTCGACATTTTCGTGGGCACCCTGGGTGACTACAACGCCATCTTCGGCAACGGCGGCACCCGTCATGGCACCTACAAGGCCTACAACCCCTCTGCCCTTTTCGACCTGCGTACCGGCAACACCATCGCCTACATGTCGCCCAACTTTGACGGCTTTGAATTCAAGGCTGCCTACGTGATGGGTGCCGAGGCTTCTGTGACTTCTTCCCGCTCCAGCGCCTACTCGCTGTCCGGTTCCTACACCAATGGCCCCCTGTTCCTGACCGCTGCCTACGAAAGGCACAACAATGTCAACGGATATAATGGTGGCACGCCGTCTACCGGTTTTGGCTTCTGCAACAATGGCGCGGTTTGCCTGGGTGAAGGCGACTACGACATGCACGCTTACAAGTTCGGTGCAGGTTACACCATCGCCGGCCTGAAGCTGGGCGCCATCTATGAGAAGATCGTGGACGACGAGAAGCAGATCGGCCACACCTCCTGGGGCGTGAACGCGGCTTACCCGGTGGGCGCCATGACCCTGAAGGCTGAATACCTCAAGGGCGGCAGCACCGACTACGGTGCAGGCGATTCCGGTGCCAAGATGATTGCCGTGGGTGTCGACTACGCCCTGAGCAAGCGCACTGTTATCCAGCTGACCTATGCTGACCTGGAAAACCAAGAGAATGGTTACTACGCTCTTGGCCAGGGCCCGCAGGTGACCCCCACCACCTCGGGTGCTGAGCTGAGCGGCTACAGCATTGGCGTGCGCCACAGCTTCTAATTTGACCTAGGTCAAATTGGCAGTTCGAACGGGCTCCTTCGGGAGCCCGTTTTTTTCGCCTGATTTGTGTGGCTTGCCGCGCTGGAAGATAATGGCAGATTGGTTTTGATGATTTGAGACATGTCGACGAGCTTTCCCCCTGCGAATGTTCCCGCCCGGCAGACTGGCAAAACGGAGGCGCGCCACCAGCAAGCCTTGGCATGCCTGCAAAGGGGGGATATCGACGGGGCGGTCGACATCCTGAAGAAATTGCTGAAAAATGAGCCGGAGCATGTTGGTGCGCAGTTCAGCCTTGGCCTTGCCTACCTGCAAGGCGGTCGCGCGCAGGCGGCGCTCAAATATTTCCAGCGCGCTGCGGCGCTGGCGCCAAAAATGGCGGAAGCGCATTTTTATTTCGGCCTTGCACTGGCGCAGTTGCATCGCCAGGCTGAGGCGGTGGCCGCCTTCGACAAGACGATAGCGTTACGGCCAGATCTCGCCGAGGCGTATCTCAACCGCGGCAGTGCACTCAATGAAATAGCGCGTTATGCCGAAGCCATGGCGAGTTTCCGGCAGGCACTGGCCTTGCAGCCGCAGTTTGCCGAAGCGGAGAATGGCCTGGGGAACTGCCTGCGGAGCCAGGGTAAACCGGATGAGGCAGTGGTGCATTTTCAGCAGGCCATTGCCTTAGACCCGAATTATCCGGAGCCTTGCCAGGGGCTGGGCATGGTGCTCAATGACCTGTGCAGATTTGATGAAGCAGTTGCCCAGTTCAAGCGGGCCATTGTTCTGAAGCCGGATTTCGAGCTTGCCTTTACCGGATGGGGGCAGGCATTGCTGGAAATGGGGCATTTCAAGGCAGCGCGCGCCTGCTGGGAGAAAGTCATTGAGCTTGATCCCAAAAACGCGGATGCGTATGTCGGGCTGGGGCGCCAGCAAACAAGACTTAACGAGCATACTCAGGCTTTGGAGAGCCTGCGCCGCGCGCTGCGCATGGGCGCAAGAACACCGACGCTATATACCAGTCTGGGCAATGAATTGTTCAGTTGGGGCCGTTGCGACGAAGGCCTCGGTTACCTTGAGGAAGGCCTCAAACTCGCGCCAGATTCGCTGGAGCAGCATTCACACTTGCTGCTTAATCTGCATTATTACCCGAAGATTACGGCCAATGACCTGGCCGCACAGCATCGCTTTTTCGGCGAGCATTTCGAGTCCTCACTCAAGCCTCAGTGGCGGCCCCATGACAATTCTCCCGACCCAGACCGCCCAGTGCGTGTGGGTTTTGTGTCAGGAGATTTTCGCAGGCATCCCGTGGGCTTTTTCATGGCCGATCTGCTGGAAAACCTCAAGGCAACAGTCTTGGAGTTGTACGCCTACGCAAACCAGTGGGAAAGCGACGACTTGACCGAGCGCATCAAGTGCCAGTTCGCGAACTGGAGCAACTGCCGGGCCCTGAGCGATGACGCACTGGCTGAGCAGATTCGCGCAGACAGAATTGATATCCTGGTTGATCTGTCCGGCCACACAGGAGATGCGCGTTTGATGACATTTGCCCGCCGGCCGGCGCCCGTCCAGGTCACCTATCTGGGTTACCCGAACACCACGGGCCTGTCGGCGGTCGATTACATTCTTGGCGACTCGCACATGTTTCCGGCTGAAGAAAACCATCTTTACACCGAAACGCCCTGGCTTTTGCCAGATACGTCGCTTTGCTTCATGCCGCCCGATCTGCCGATCGAGGTCGGACCGCTTCCGGCGCTGCATAATAGCGGCAGGCTTACCTTCGGTTGCCTGAACAAACGCCAGAAGATCAGCGACGCGGCCGTTGAGACCTGGGCCCGGATACTGCAGGCGCTGCCCGGCAGCCGCCTGTTGCTCCAGAACAAAGTCTACAGCGATGCGGGGGTGGCCGAGGACCTGCGCCAGCGTTTCATCGTATGGGGTATCGAGGGCGAGCGGATTGAATTAATCGGTGGGCTTACCTGGCGCGAACACCTGGAAACCTATAATCGCCTGGATATCGCGCTCGATCCGTTCCCTTACAACGGCACGACCACCAGCGTTGAAGGGTTGTGGATGGGTGTTCCTCTGCTTGCATTGAAGGGCGACAGGCTGGTGGCGCACATGGGCGAGAGCATCATGCACGCAATGGGCATGCCGGAGTGGATCGCGGCCGATCGGGGTGATTATGTGGCGAAGGCGGTTGCTTTTGCTGCCGACCTGTCTGCGCTTTCAGAAACCAGGGCCGGTTTGCGTGCACGCTTTCTGGCTTCACCGATTTCTGATGCACCGCGTTTTGCCCGCAATCTAGAGGCTGCCTTTAGGGGCATGTGGCGAGGATGGTGCGCGAAGTCGGCTACCTGATTTTGATTTGATATCGCCTGCTGCCGGAACAGTCTGATTCATTTATCTTGCGTAATACATCCAGCCCCCTCTCCCCTTTGCTCGCCCAGGCGGTACAGCTTCTGCTTCAAGGCGACTATCCGCGTGCAATCGCGCTGCTTCAACAGGCGTTGTCCCTACAGCCCGAGCACTTCGAGACGCGGCTGCAGCTGGCCAAGGCTTATCTCGATTGGATTCATATTCAGGTAAAGGTGCCGTTAACGGATATCGAACCCTCCAGACTGGGGGAAGACGGAATGCATTACCTTGCTTTGGCTGAGAGCCAACTGGGCATGCTGGCCAAAACGCATCCTTCTTCAGCGCACGTGCAGGGCTTGCTCGCTGTAGTACATCTGATGTACAAGCGGTATGCAGATGCGTCGGTTTGCCTCAAGAAAGCGCTGGCAAAGGATCCGGCTAATCCCGAATTGATCTACAACATGGGCTTGTCGCTGGTGGCGCTGAGACGCCTTGCCGAGGCAGAGAAGCAGTTTGCGCGCCTGACCCGGCTTCAGCCAGGGCATGGCATGGCATGGCATATGCTGGGCGAAGCAATCCGGCGTGGTGGTAACCCCGAAGCTTCTCTGCCGGCCTATCGGCAGGCCATCAAGTTGCTGCCCGATTGGCCGCAACCCTGGGGCGGGCTGGGCACGGCGCTGATCGAGCTTGGCAGGCATGAGGAATGGTTGCCCTATATGGAACGCGCTGTTGCGCTGGAACCGGATAGCCTTCTTCACTACACCAATCTGCTTTTCAGCCTGCACTTGCATCCGGGTTTGCCACCCGAAGAGATCAGCGCACGCCATCGAGCTTTCGGCAAGCATTTCGAATCACTGCTGAATGCATCCCGGCAACCGCATGGTAATGTGCCAGATCCTAATCGCAGGCTGCGCGTGGGATTCGTCTCGGGAGACCTGCGCGTGCATCCGGTCGGCCACTTCATGGTGGAACTCCTGAGAAACCTCAAGGCGAATGAATTCGATTTGGTGGCCTATTCGACCAGTAGGTGTCAGGACTGGCTTACCGAGAGCGTCAGACCGGCGTTTGCAATTTGGCGCGACTGCGGAGAAATGAGTGAGGCTGGTCTGGTGGCGCAGATTCGTGCGGATGAAATCGATATTCTGGTTGACGTCGCGGGGCATAAAGAAGGAAACCAGTTCTCCGTTCTTGCACCCCAGCCGGCGCCGGTACAGGTGACGTATCTCGGGTATTTCGACACCACCGGACTTTCGTCAATGGACTACATTCTGGGCAATCGCTGGCTGCTGCCGGAGGCGGAGGA
>DAIMZB010000044.1:0-13002 GCA_036734185.1 Thiobacillaceae bacterium
GCCCATGTCTAGGAACAACGTTTCCCACGCAAACAACAAGACCAAGCGCCGGTTTTTGCCCAACCTGCAAAACCGCCGCCTTTGGGTTGAGAGCGAAAACCGCTTTGTCACCCTGCGCCTTACCAATGCGGCGCTCCGCACCATCGACAAGAAGGGCATCGATGCCGTTCTCGCCGAAATGCGCGCGCGTGGCGAAAAGATTTAAGGGGTAGATCATGGCAAAAGGCGGACGCGAAAAGATCAAGCTGGAGTCCACTGAGGGCACCGGCCATTTTTACACCACGACCAAGAACAAGAAGACCATGCCGGGCAAGATGGAGATCATGAAGTTCGATCCCAAGGCTCGCAAGCATGTGATGTACAAGGAAACCAAGCTCAAGTAATCGAGGTTTGGCCCCATAAAAAAACCCGCCGCCGGCGGGTTTTTTTATGGCCTTGGTTGCCCGCTAGCCCGCGCGCCGGGCCGGTTCCGGCCAGCCTTGCCACCATAAAGCAAGCCGACTAGCCTGAGCGGTAGTGACGAATACCCGTCATGATCAACTACTGCCAGGGAGATAATCGTGTCGCACCCACAATCGGTTCAGTCCGCGCTGCAGACGGACGGCAATTACACCCAGTTAACGACCTGTCTGGATTCCCACAGCGGCATTGCATGGGGGTACATGCATGCCGAGCCCCGACCTTGCTATACCTACGCGCTGCTGGCTGACTTCACGCAATGGTTCGCCGATTTGTGTGAGCGGATCGATGGCAATGCGCGGCAGGACGAGATCGCCTATGTCGTCATTGCCTCGTCGGTTCCCGGCATTTACAACCTCGGCGGCGACCTGAATTTGTTCCACCAGCTCATCCTGGAAAAGGATCGCCCGAACCTGCTGAGGTATGCCCGCGCCTGCATCGACCCCCTGTACATGATCGCAGCGCACCTCAACCGTCCGCACATCAAGACCATCACCCTGGTTCAGGGCGACGCGCTGGGTGGCGGGTTCGAGTGTGCGCTGTCCGGGAACGCGCTGATCGCAGAGCGCGGCAGCAAGCTGGGCTTTCCGGAGATATTGTTCAACCTGTTTCCCGGCATGGGCGCGCTGTCCCTGCTGGGTCGCCGCGTCGGGCACCAGAAGGCGGAAAGGATCATTCTGTCCGGCAAGCTCTATTCGGCCGAAGAGCTCTACGACATGGGCGTGGTCGACGTGCTGGCGGAGCCGGGCGAGGGCGAGCGGGCCGTGCATGAATTCGTCAGGAAGGAGTCGCGCGCCAGAAACGGCACCCTGGCCCTCAGGGCGGCGCGTGAGATCAGCCAGCCGATTTCCTACGAGGAGCTCATGCGTATCACCGAAATCTGGGTGGACGCCGCATTCCGCCTCGAACCCAAGGACCTGCGCATGATGGAGCGGCTGGTGGCGCGCCAGAACGGCAAGGCGGAAAGCCTCGCCTCAAGACCCCAGGGCGCTTTGCTGGCGAGCCAGGAAGGCCTCCATGGCGGCAAGGACTGCTAGCTGCGCCGTGCCGATTGCAGCCAGTTGCTCTGCCGCCAAGGGCAGGCCCACCTCGAAAGGCTTGATGCGCTCCGCCTTGTCGCAGGCCTCGGCCATAGCCCGGGCGCCAAGATCGCTGGCGCCGCCCTTGAGCATATGCAGCTCCTCCTGCCATGCGCCGTAATTGCGCTCGTTCAGCGATTGGCGCATTGCCTGCAACGCACGTGTACTGTCCTGGCGAAACGCTTCGACCAGTTCACGCACGAAGTCGGGTCCGCCGCCGAATTCGGCCAGTTCCTTGAGGATGGACTCTTCCAGCACGTCCGCGCGCCCGGGCGCTTTTTCGGCTGTGGGAGCGATGCCGTCGTCTTTTCCGGGAAGGGCCAGCTGCGCGACCTTGTCGAGCAGGGCACGGCTGTTGATCGGCTTGGTCAGGAAATCGTCCGCGCCCGCTTCGCGGCAATGCCTTTCTGCCTCGTTGCGCGCGTCCGCCGTCAGCATGATGACGGGCAGGCGCCCGCTTTCCAGGAAACGCCAGCGCTTGACGGTTTCCGGGCCGGAAAGGCCCGGCATGTGCATGTCCATGATGGCGAGCGAGAGCCGCCCCTCATTCGCCTGCAGGAGATCCAGCGCTTCCTCGCCGTCGCTCGCCATGACCACCTCGTGTCCGGCGTGTTCGAGCAGGCCGCGCATGACGCGCTGGTTGACGGGATTGTCTTCGGCCACGAGGATGCGCAGCTTCGTGTGGCCGGCCCGGGCCTGAAAATGCTCGGCCAGCGACACCACGTTGTCGGGCAACCGCTTGTGGCTGGCGGCCTCATGCAGCGCGTTGAACAGAAGGGCGGCGTTCACGGGCATCTGCAATACTGCACTGTAGCCGGCCTTTAGCCAGGGGCCGTCCTGATGCCCGGTGCTGGTGTCGTCGATCAGGATGACAGGGAAATGGCCAAGCCCGGCACTGTCGTGGAGCAGGCGGATGAACTGCACGGGGTCGGTGCCAAGCAGGCTGCGCTCCACGATCAGCGCGTCAGGGGCGATCTCAGCCCCGGTGATCATGCTGACCACGGAAACGGAGCGCGCATTCATGGGCACTGTTTCGCCGTCCCATCCGCGTATCAGCTCGTCCAGGCGCTGCGCCAGGACGGGGCTTGCCAGCATGCCGACACGCAGGCCGCCCGGCAGGTGCTCGCGCAAGGGGTGCCGTTCCTGCTCGCGAACCGGAAACTCGAACCAGAATGTCGTGCCTTCGCCGGGCAGGCTGTGCAGGCCGATGCGGCCGCCCATCATTTCAACCAGCTGCCTGGATATGCTGGTGCCGAGTCCGGTGCCGCCGAATTTGCGCGTGATGGAGGCGTCCGCCTGGGTAAAGCTCTCGAAAATCTGCCGCTGCATCTCCGATGGGATGCCGATGCCGGTGTCGGTCACCTCGAAATGCAGCCAGGTACGGCCCAGTTCGGCAAAGGGACGCACATCGACATCGACGCGTCCGTGCTCGGTGAACTTGATGGCGTTGCCGATCAGGTTGATGAGCACCTGACGCAGGTGCTGGGCATCGCCGTGCAGGAAGAAGGGTGTTCGCGGCGCGATATGCGCGGCCAGCAGCAGGCCTTTTCTGTGCGCCTGCGGCTCCAGCATCATGACCAGCGAATTGACCAGGTAGTGAAGATCGTAGTCTTCGTCGACGCACGTCAGCTTGCCTGCCTCGATGCGGGAAATGTCGAGCACGTTCTCGATCAGTTGTTGCAGTGTCAGCGCGGACGCATGGATGACCTGCGTCAATTCCTGCTGTTCGCTGTTGAGCGGCGTTTCGCGCAGCAGATCGGCAATCCCGATCACGCCGTTCAAGGGGGTGCGCAGTTCGTGGCTCATGTTGGCCAGGAACACGGACTTCGCGGCGTTGGCTGCCTTTGCCTGCTCGATTGCGCGATACAGCTGCTTGAGCAGGAACACCGTGTAGGCAGGAATCAGAACCAGCGTGATCATCAGCCCCGTGGCAATGCCGGTGTGCATTGCCCAGAACGGGCTGGCCGCGACGACCCACCCGAAACCGGCGACCGAAAGGGCGCCGCAGACAACCAGGTAGCGGATGCCGTAGCGGAATCCATTGCCGAGCGTGATCCAGAGATAGACGAAAACCAGGGCCGCGCCTGCCTCGCCGGTGGCGAGCATCAGGTATGTAGTGATGAAGGTGTCGGAAAGCATGCCAAGATAGCGGCGGACGGGCGACGCTTCCCGGCTGAGGAAGGCAAGCAGGGTCAGCACCACCGACCAGGCCACGAACGTCCACATCAAAAGGGCGACCCGGTCCGCCTGCTCTGGGTAACCCGCAAGGGTGTCCCTGTCCGTGAAGTAAAAGGCGAACGCCAGGCCGATGACGATGCGGATGAACGCCTGCTGGAATTCCGTGTCCGGGCGTGACCGCAGCCGTCGGGCGACAGCCTGCCCGCCCTTGAGGAACAGCCTTCTCCAGTCCTGCATCATGGCTTGTGTGAATGGGTGCCGTCGTCGCTGTATTCCTGCATGACGTGCAGGACCTCGTCCATCCGGCGCAGAAATGCATGAACACAGTCCGGATCGAAATGGCTGCCTGATTCGGCCTTGATGTATTCGAGCGCTTTATCGAGCGGCCAGGCTTCCTTGTATGGCCGTTTTGTCATGAGTGCGTCAAATACGTCGGCCACGGCAACTATCCGGGCAGGCAGGGGGATGGAATTTCCGGCCAGGCCGCTCGGATAGCCGGAGCCGTTGAATTTCTCGTGGTGCCCAAGGGCGATGACCGCCCCTGTTTGCAAATAGCGCGAGGGGCTGTCGGCGAGCATCTTGTGGCCGATCAGCGTGTGCTGGCGCATGGCCGCCATTTCTTCCGCATCGAGCGGGCCCGGCTTGTGCAGGATCTGGTCGGGGATGCCGATCTTGCCGATGTCATGCATCGGGGCCGAGGATTCGATTTCGTCGCATTCCATGGCCGTCAGCTTGAGCTCTTCGGCAATGAAGCGCGAGTACTTGGCCATGCGGAGGATGTGGTTGCCGGTTTCCTCGTCGCGGTACTCGCCTGCCTTTGCAAGGCGCAGGAGCGTTTCCTTCTCGCGCACGCGGATGTCGAGAGTGGCCTGCATGACCTGGTCTTCCAGCCACTTCGCGCGGTCAAGCACGCTCTTTTGAGAGCGCCGCATGGCCAGGAGGTTACGGCAGCGCGCGCGGCATTCCTGCGGGTCGATGGGGCGGGTGAGAAAGTCGGTGGCACCGGCATCAAGCGCCTGGTAGCGGATCTGGCGGTCTTCGACGACGGTGACCATGACGATGGGAATTTCAAACAGCCTGGGCACGGCCCGCAGCCGGCGAACAAACTCGATTCCGTCCATGCCCGGCATGCGGTAATCGGAAATGATGAGGTCCGGGGTCTGTTCAATGGCGCGGTCCAGCGCCGTCTGGGGGTCGGAAAAGCACTCCACTTGCAGGCCCTGCTCCAGCGAGCGCGCCAGCCCCGTCAGCAGGCTGCGCGCGGTCGGCCTGTCATCGACGATCATGACGAAGCAGGCGCTTTCCCTCTTTGACAAAGTAGCGTCGTTGACAGAACCGGTGTTGACTGCGTGCAACGATGGTCGCGACATTTGGTTTCTCCGCCCTCTGTGTCAGGTGCCGTGAACGATTACTCAGATGATTCTAGATGGTGCATCCGTCGGCATGCCGATTTTTTTTGCCCTTCCTGATGGCAACCAAGGCTGCAGGCATATGAAACGGTCAATCCGGCCATTTCATTAGCGCCAGCGAAAACAATTTCACCATTGATGAAGCGCCCATGGCAGTGTCAGGTATGGCGGTGAGGCTTCGGGCCCAACAAAAAACCCGCCTTGCGGCGGGTTTCTTGAATCGGGGAGCAGAGTCCGGTCAGGCGTAGCTTCTCAACTTGAAGGAGAAATCGCGCAGCGCCTCGATCCCGCTGGCTTCGGCCTTGTGGCACCAGTCCTGCAGGCTCTTGACCAGTTGTTCCTTGGTCAGCGTGGAGCGTTCCCAGATATGGGCGAGCTCCTGGCGCATGTGGTAGACCTTGGCCAGCTTGTCGCTCTTTTCCAGGGCCTGCTCGACCTCGGCCTTCTCTTCCTGCTTGAGCTCGGTGGGCGCAAGGCGCAGCCATTCGCGCATCATTTCGATGTTGACGCCCTGCGGCAGGTGATCCTTGATCTGCTTGTTCATCAGCTTGGCGTAGCGGGTCATTACGTCGTAGCGGTGGGTGATGACGGCCTGCACGGTCGAGAAGTCGACAACGGGTTTGGCGGGCTGCCACTTCACCACGGGGGCGACACGGCGCACCTTGGCCAGGCCGAGGGTTTCCATGATGCGGATGTAGAGCCAGCCGATGTCGAACTCGTACCATTTGTTCGACAGCTTGGCGCTGGTGCCGTAGGCATGGTGGTTGTTGTGCAGTTCTTCGCCGCCAATGATGATGCCCCACGGCAGGATGTTGGTGGAAGCGTCCTCGCAGGCGAAGTTGCGATAGCCCCAGTAGTGGCCGACGCCATTGATGATGCCGGCAGCCGTGATCGGAATCCAGGCCATTTGTACCGCCCAGATGGTCAGGCCGATGGGGCCGAACAGGGCGATGTTGATCGCCATCATCAGCATGATGCCCTTGGCGGAGTGGGGCGTATAGATGTTGCGTTCGAGCCAGTCGTCAGGGGTGCCGTGGCCGTACTTTTCCAGGGTTTCCTTGTTCTTGGCCTCGGCGCGATACAGTTCGGCGCCTTCGAAGAACACCTTTTTCAGGCCCAGGACCTGGGGGCTGTGGGGGTCTTCGGCGGTTTCGCACTTGGCGTGGTGCTTGCGGTGAATGGCCGCCCAGGCCTTGGTCACCATGCCCGTGGTCAGCCACAGCCAGAAACGGAAGAAGTGGCTGACGATGGGGTGCAGATCCAGCGCGCGGTGGGCCTGGTGGCGGTGCAGGAAGATCGTGACCGCCGCGATGGTGATGTGGGTCATCACCAGCGCAATCAGCACATAGTTCCACCAGGGCAGGTTCCAGAGCGGGAGATCAAAAACGGATAACAGCATGCAGTTTGTCCTTTAAAAGCAGACATGGAAGTCGCGTTATTATGCGGGAATTCCCTTGAAAATCAAGTGGTTTTTTCTTGAACAAGATGCACCACGCGCTGCGGGAAGGGAATTTCGATTCCGGCCCCCCTGAAAGCCTCCCAGATGGCCCAGTACAGCTCGGAACGCAGGTTCAACTGGCCTTCTTCGGGGTCGCGTATCCACACGGCCAGCTCCAGATTGATGCCGTTGTCGGCAAATTCCCGCAGCAGGACCTTGGGCGCCTCGTTGCCGTTCTGGGCGACCCGCACATGTTTTTTTGCGATGTCGAGCAGGATTTCCCGGGCCTGGCCAAGATCGGTCGAATAGGCCACCTGGATGGGCACGGACACGCGGATGTCGGGCCTGGACAGCGAGTGGTTCACCACCGTCTGGGTGATCAGGGCCTCATTGGGGATGATCGACTCGGTGCCGTCCTGGGCCTTCAGCAGGGTGTACCGGGTGTTGATCTGCGAAACCTGCCCGAACTTGTTGTCCACCGTGATCAGGTCCCCGATTCGGATCGAGCGGTCGAGCAGGATGATGAAGCCGGAAACATAATTGCTAGCGATTTTCTGCAGGCCGAAACCGAGGCCCACGCCTAGCGCGCCGCCGAACACTGACAGCACGGTGAGGTCGATGCCGACTGCCGGCAGCGCCAGCAGCACGGCCAGCAACAGCAGGAAGGTGCGTGCCGCCTTGGTCAGCGCGATTCGCAGGCTCAGGTCCATGTGCGGCATCCGCATCAGGCGGCTTTCGATGAACTGCGAGATCCACAGCGCCAGGATGACCGACAGCACGATGACGGTCATGGCCTCGAACAGGGTAAGCAGCGAGAAATGGTGTGCGCCGGCGGTGAAGGAAACCGAGTCGAGCGCGCGCTGGATGCGCGGCAGCACGCCCGCGATGTGCATGGCGACGCCGATCCAGATGACCCACGCGAGGGTGCGCTCCCAGGCTTTCATGGTCTCGCTGGGCTTGAGCGCGTAACGCATTGCGCGGATCAGCAGCCGCACCGTGACCAGCGCGGTGAGCAGCGGGATGGCAAGGTTCAGCAAATGCAGTTCACTTTGCCACAGGCCGAGCAGCTCGCGCAGCAGCCAGGCAAAAACGAGAATCAACAGCGGCAGCCCCGCGGTCTGCAAGCCCTTTGCACCCGCAGCCCAGGCGTTTTCGAGCTTGTCCATGCGCGGGCGCAGCATGCGCGACAGTCCCCAGCCGAGTAACACCGCCAGCGTGAGCACGCCGGCCTGAATCAGCAGGGCGGTATTGTGGCTGTCGGTAATCAGCTGCAGCAGCAGGTTGTCGACGGGTGGGGTGGGGTCTGCCATATAAGAGATGTCTTTGATGATGCCCTCAATCATACCGCGTGCGTGCCCGGCTGCACCTCAGCCGGCCAGTTCGCGGAACAGGGCGTCGAGTTCGTTTTTGTAGCGTGCGGCGAGCTGTGCCCGCTTCATCTTCAGGGTTGGCGTGAGCAGGCCGTTCTCCACTGTCCACGGCTCCAGCGTGAAGTGCGCGCGCCGCACCTGTGCGTAGCCCGGGAAGCCCCTGAGGCGCGACGAGAGGCGGGCCAGCAGCATTTTGTTGACGCGGCTGTCCTTCAGGATGTCGGCGCGCGCCGCATCAAGGCGCTGCGCCTTGCACCAGACCTGCCACTGTTCGTCGTTCAGCGCGGCAACCACTGCCAGATAGGCCTGGCCTTCGCCCACGATCATCACTTGCTCGAACAGGGGATCGAGCGCGATGGCCGATTCCATGTCGCTGGGCGGCACCTTCTCGCCGTTGCTCAACACGATGATGTCCTTGATGCGGCCGGTGATGTAAAGGTGGCCATGCTCATCGACACGCACCTGGTCGCCGCTGTGCAGCCAGCCTGCGCCATCGATCACTGCTGCGGTCGCCTCCGGGTTGTCCCAGTAGCCGCGCATGACGCAGCGGCTGCGGATCAGCAGCTCGTCGTTGTCACCGATTTTCGTTTCCATGCCCTTCAGCGGCTGGCCGATGCTTGCCGGGCGGTTGGAGGCCGGGCGGTTGACCGAGACCACCGGGGCGGCCTCGGTCAGGCCGTAGCCCTGCAACAGCGGAACACCTAGGCCAATGAACACCCGCGCGATCTCCGGAGACAGGGGAGCGCCGCCGGAGATCGCGTACTTGAGCCGGCCGCCGAGCTTTTGCGTCACGCCATCAGCCACGAGCCTTTTCAGGAGCGGCCACAACAAAAGCTGGGGATGCCAGGGCGCACGCCCCTGAGCGTGCTCGAAGCGGTGCCAGCCAACGTCGACGGCGAGCCGGAACAGGGCCTGTGCCGTCTTGTCCCTGAGCAACAGCGCGTCCAGGATGCGCGCATGCACGCGTTCATAAATGCGCGGCACGGAGACCAGCACTGTCGGGCGGAGGAGCTGCAGGTCCTGGGCGAGCAGGCTGGCTGAACGTGCGTAGGCCACTTCGCAACCCGCGATCATCGGCAGGTAATAGCCACCGGTGCGCTCCAGCGCGTGCGAAAGGGGCAGGAAGGACAGAAACACTTCGTCTGCGCCGAGGTCCACGCAGCGGCTCGAATACCAGGCGTTCCACAGCAGGTTCTCGTGGGTGAGCATGACGCCCTTGGGGCGGCCGGTGGTGCCGGAGGTGTACACGATGGAGGCGAGCATGTCGGCGCTGATGCGGCGCGATGGCACTTCCGTGTCCTCGCCTGATTTCAGCCAGTCCTCGGCCAGCACGAACAGCGGGCTCCAGTCCGCGAGCTTCTCGGGTGGCAGCAGGCTCACCACGCGCGTGAGCGATCTCGAGGTTGCGACGATCTCGGCCACCTTGCGGTGCTGGTGACGGCCCTCCACAAGCAGCAGGCGCACGCCGGCGTTATCCAGTGTCCAGGCGGCGTTGTCCGGGCGGTCGTCCGGGTACAGCGGCACGGTTACCAGCCCCAGGCCAAGCGCAGCCTGGTCGAAGATTACCCACTCCACGCAGTTCTTCAGCATGACCGCGACGCGGTCGCCCGGCGCCAGGCCCTCCTTCGTCAGCGCCGCTTGCCAGCGCATGACTTCGCGCGCGACATCGGCCCAGGAGAAGCTCTTCCAGGTTTCGGCGGCAGGGTCGAATTGGCGGTACGCAGGTTTGTCCGGAGATGCAGCCACGCGTTCACGGAACAGCCCGGCCAGTGTCTGCGCGCGATCCGGGTCGATGGCTTCAACAGACATGCGTCAGCCTCCGTTCGATTCAGGTGGGGGAGTGCTTTTCCAGTATGGCTGCAAAAAAGCCGTCCGTGCCGTGCACCGCAGGATTCATCTGCAGGTACTCGCCGGTGTCGAGATTGATGCGGGCCGCCGCCAGCACTTCGTTTGCGGGTAATTGCCGGAATTCCGGGTGCTCGCCCAGAAAGTCCTGCACGATGGCCTGGTTCTCCGCCGGCAGCAGGCTGCAAGTGGCATACACCAGGCGGCCACCGGGCTTGATGAGCTTCGCACCGGCACGGATCAGGCTGGCCTGGGTTCGCGCGAGCGAGGCCAGTGTCTCGGGCGACTGGCGAAATTTCAGGTCGGGGTTGCGGCGCAGGGTGCCAAGCCCCGAGCAGGGCGCGTCGATCAGCACGCGGTCGAGCTTGCCGGCCAGGCGCTTCAGGCGCGTGTCGTTTTCGTTGGCGATGACTTGCGCCGTCACGTTCGACAGCCCCGAGCGCTTGAGTCGCGGCGACAGCCTGGACAGCCGCTTCTCGTTGATGTCGAAGGCATAGAGACGACCGCTCGAGGCCATGGCCGCGCCCAGCGCCAGCGTCTTGCCGCCCGCGCCGGCGCACAGGTCGGCCACCATTTCGCCGCGCCGCGCGCCGGTGAGCAGCGCCAGCAGCTGGCTGCCCTCGTCCTGCACCTCGACCAGGCCCTCCTTGAACAAGGGGTGGCGCGAGAGGTCGAATGGCGAGGCGATGCGAACGCCCCAGGGTGAATAGGGCGTGGGCATGGCCTCGATGCCGGCTTCGGCGAGCTTCGCCAGCACGGTTTCGCGGCTGGTTTTCTGGATGTTCACGCGCAGGTCCAGGGGGGCGGGCTGCTGCAGCGCGCGGCCCAGTGTCAGGATCGCCGCGTCGTCCAGACTGCCGTGCAGCGACTCGACCACCCAGTCCGGCAGTTCGGCATGCACCGCCAGCGGTGCGTCGTCCAGCGACTTGGCCTTTGCTTCCGCGAGCTTGATGCGGTCTTTTTCGCGCGCGAGCGGCTCCAGTTCGCGCAGGCTGATGCCCTGGAAGCGCGCAAGCCACAAAAGCAGCAACTGCCGCGGCGTGGCATCCGGAGCCAGCCAGCGCAGCGCCAGCAGCCGGCGCAGCACGCCGTAGATGCAATCGGCGATATGCGCGCGGTCATGGCTGCCGAGCTTGGGATTGCGGCGGAAATGGGACGACAGCAGCGCGTCGGCCGGTGCCGAAAACTGCAGCACATCGACCAGCAGGGTGCTTGCTTCCTGGAACTGGGCTGGGGTAAGTTTGAGTGGCACGAGGAAATTAATGGAACTGACGCTATACAGGGAAGAACCGATTCTACGCGAGACGCGGCATTTGCCGGCGGACGTGTACAACCTTGCGCACCTGTTACTCGCCCGATCCGGCAAGCCCTGCACGTTCGTGCCCATCCGCAGCATGCAATACCTTGCGGTCATCGATCATGAGGAAATCGTTTTTGTCGACCGTGAGCGGCCCGCCCTGGTGCAGCTTGCCTGGCTGTCCTTTCAACGCCGAGAGCGCAACGCACTCGACGAGCGCATCGAATTCGAGGCTGCCTTCTATACCCAGGATTCCCTGCAGCTCATGGCGCGGCTGATGAGCGAATTTCCGCCGGCCATGCAGGCCATGGCCGGAAAGGAGCGCATTGAAGAACCGGCGGCGGTGCTGCCATTTCCGCACCGGCAGGGCTGAAGCTGCCCCAAGACAAACGGTTCAAGTCGCGCTCGAGCCACCGGTTGTTACCGGCCAATGTCTATTCCCGGTGCTGGTCTTCCGGGTAAGGCAGCTTGATGTGTCCGTAGCGAACCGCCAGCACCGCGATAGCCAGCATCAGGATGGCGCCGGCGATCACCAGCATGCGCACTTCGCTGATGTTCTTCATGTCGATGATGAGATAGCGCGCCAGCGCGATCATCCCGATATAGAGCGGGAAACGGATCGGCAGCTTGCCTTGCCGATAATAGACCGACACCATGGCCAGGACTTCCAGGTAAAGGAACATCAGCAGCAGGTCGGGCAGGGTCACGACGCCGGCCGCCAGCATGACTTTTACTTCCCCGATCGCCGCCACGACCGTGGCGATGGCGATGATGCCGAGACCGATATGCTCGAGCAGGTTGAGTGCGGCCTGGTTCAGGCGTTTGATAAAGTGGATAGGCATATTTCAGGCAGGAATGTCCGGTACCAGCATCATGCTCAATTGCTCGATCTCGTCCTTCAATTGCAGCTTGCGTTTCTTCAGGCGCTGCAGGGCAAACTTGTCGCCGAACTCGGTGGCCTCGAGATGATGGAGGATGGCATCCAGGTCACGATGCTCGGTTTCCAGTCCCGCTATGCGGACCCGGATTTTCACGGCTTCGGTTTCGCTCAATGCTGGCATGGGCTGACTCAATGAATGATTGGGTAGAATATACACTTTAAATCAAGCAGGAACAGCCATGTCCCAGCCACTCGTCGGTGTCGTCATGGGGTCTTCCAGCGACTGGGAAGTGATGCAGCATGCCGTTTCCCAGTTGCAGGCCTTCGGTATTCGATATGAAGCGCGCGTGGTTTCGGCCCACCGCACCCCCGACCTGCTCTACGAATATGCCGCCACGGCGGATGCGCGCGGGCTCAAGGCCATCATCGCCGGCGCCGGCGGCGCCGCCCACCTGCCCGGCATGCTGGCGGCCAAGACCATCGTGCCGGTGCTGGGCGTGCCGGTACCGTCCAAGTATCTGAAAGGGCAGGACTCGCTCTATTCCATCGTGCAGATGCCCAAGGGCATCCCCGTCGCCACCTTTGCGATTGGAGAAGCGGGCGCGGCCAATGCCGGGCTGTTCGCCGTTTCGATGATCGCGCGCGACACTCCCGAACTGGCGCGAAAGCTCGAGACATTCCGCCAGGAGTTGACTGAAACCGTGCTGGCCATGCAGCTGCCGGACATTTCCTGAATCAGCGCCCGCATCCGGCTTACGGTTCTTGCGCCACGTTAATCAACACAAGCAATGATCAACCTTCCCATTCTGCCCGGTGCGACCCTGGGCATTCTTGGCGGCGGCCAGCTTGGCCGCATGTTCACCATCGCCGCCCGCACCATGGGCTACAAGGTCATGGTGCTCGATCCCGATCCGAAGAGCCCGGCCGGCCAGATGGCCGACGTGCACCTGCAAGCCGATTACACCGACCACGGCGCCCTGAAGAAAATGGCCGAAGCCTGCGACGCCGTCACCACCGAATTCGAGAATGTGCCCGCCGACAGCCTCA
>DAIMZB010000045.1:0-12833 GCA_036734185.1 Thiobacillaceae bacterium
ATGACCCCACCACCTCGGACATGCACCCCTTCATCCCCCCGCTGTCCGAAGCGGTGCAGCCGCTGTGGGAATCGAAATCCGACTGGGAAATCTACAAGACCATCGCCAAGAAGTTCTCCGAGCTGGCAGCCACGCACCTTGGCACCCGCAAGGACCTGGTGCTGACGCCATTGATGCACGACACGCCCTCCGAACTGGGACAGAGCATGGGCGTGCGGGACTGGAAGAAAGGCGAAGTCGACCCCATCCCCGGCAAGACCATGCCGAGCATGACGGTGGTAACGCGCGACTATGGCGACACCTACAAGAAGTTCACCTCGCTCGGCCCCTTGATGACGAAGGTCGGAAACGGCGGCAAGGGCATCAGCTGGAACACCGAGGACGAAGTGAAGCAGCTCGGCGAGCTCAACTACACGGTGACCGAGGCTGGCATCAGCCAGGGGCTTCCCAGAATCGAAACGGCCATCGATGCCTGCGAGACCATCCTCATGCTGGCACCGGAGACTAACGGCCAGGTGGCGGTGAAAGCCTGGGAGGCGCTGTCCAGGATCACCGGCCGCGACCACACCCATCTGGCGATCCCGCGCGAGGACGACAAGATCCGCTTCCGCGATGTGGTTGCGCAGCCGCGCAAGATCATCTCCTCGCCGACCTGGTCCGGGCTGGAATCCGAACACGTGTCCTACAACGCTGGCTACACCAACGTGCACGAGCTGATTCCCTGGCGCACCCTCACCGGCCGCCAGCAGTTCTACCAGGACCATCCGTGGATGCTGGACTTCGGCGAGGGCCAGTGCGTGTACAAGCCGCCGGTCGACACCAAGACCATCGCCCCGCTGCTCGGCAAGAAATCCAACGGCAACCGCGAACTGGTGCTGAACTGGATCACCCCGCACCAGAAATGGGGCATCCACAGCACCTACACCGACAACCTGCGCATGCTGACCCTGTCGCGCGGCGGCCCCCACGTGTGGGTGTCGGAGTCGGAGGCCAGGGAAGCCGGGTTGGTGGACAACGACTGGGTCGAGGTGTTCAACGTCAACGGCACGCTCACTGCGCGCGTCGTGGTCAGCCAGCGCGTGCCGCGCGGCATGTGCCTGATGTACCACGCCCAGGAAAAGATCATCAACGTGCCGGGTGCCGAGACCAGCGGCTTCCGCGGCGGCATCCACAACTCGGTGACGCGCACCATCACCAAGCCCACGCACATGATCGGCGGCTACGCGCAGCAGGCCTACGGCTTCAACTACTACGGCACCGTCGGCTCCAACCGCGACGAGTACGTGATCGTGCGCAAGATGAAGAAAGTGGACTGGATGGAAGGTCCGCTGGTTGAACGGTAACGGAGATTCAGTGGTGGGCTCCCTTCTCCACCCCCTTGCCCGCATATCCCCTCAGGGCGGGCTTTTTTACAAGCGCGCCTGAGGAACCGATTCGGTTCCTCAGGCAAGGAGACCAGAAATGAAAGTACGCGCCCAGATTGCCATGGTGTTGAACCTGGACAAGTGCATCGGCTGCCACACCTGCTCGATTACCTGCAAGAACGTGTGGACCTCGCGCGAAGGCATGGAATACGCGTGGTTCAACAACGTCGAGTCCAAGCCTGGCATCGGCTATCCCAAGCAGTGGGAAAACCAGGACGTCTGGAACGGCGGCTGGAAGCGCAAGCCCGACGGCAAGATCGAGCCGCGCCAGGGCAGCAAGGTGAAGATTCTCGCCAACATCTTCGGCAACCCCAACCTGCCGGAGATCGACGACTATTACGAGCCCTTCACCTACGACTACCAGCACCTGCAGAAGGCGCCGCTGTCCGAGACGCCGCCCACCGCACGCCCGGTCTCGGCTATCACCGGCCAGAAGATGGACAAGATCCACTGGGGCCCGAACTGGGAAGACGACCTCGGCGGCGAGTTTTCCTCGCGCAGCCGCGACAAGAATTTCGACAACGTGCAGAAGGAAATGCACGCCACCTTCGAAAACACTTTCCTCATGTACCTGCCGAGGCTGTGCGAGCATTGCCTCAACCCGACCTGCGTCGCCTCCTGCCCGTCCGGCTCCATCTACAAGCGCGAGGAAGACGGCATCGTGCTGGTCGATCAGGACAAGTGCCGCGGCTGGCGGATGTGCGTCTCCGGCTGCCCGTACAAGAAGATCTACTACAACTGGAAGACCGGCAAGGCAGAAAAATGCATCTTCTGCTATCCGCGCATCGAGGCGGGCCAGCCCACGGTGTGCTCGGAATCCTGCGTCGGCCGCATCCGTTACCTGGGCGTGATCCTCTACGACGCCGACAGGATTGAAGAGGCTGCCAGCGTCGCCGACGAGAAGGAACTCTACGAAGCGCAGCTGAAGATCTTCCTCGACCCCAACGACCCCGAGGTCATCAACGCGGCGCGCGCCGAAGGCGTGCCCGAGGCCTGGCTTGATGCTGCGGTGAAGTCGCCGGTGTACAAGATGGCCATCGACTGGAAGATCGCCTTCCCGCTGCACCCCGAATACCGCACCCTGCCGATGGTCTGGTACGTGCCGCCGCTGTCTCCGATCCAGTCCGCGGCCGAGTCGGGCAAGATGGGCATGAACGGCATCATCCCCGATACGGCCAGCCTGCGCATCCCCATCACCTACCTTGCCAACCTGCTGACTGGCGGCAAGGAACAGCCGGTGGTGAGCGCGCTCGACCGCATGCTGGCGATGCGCGCCTACATGCGCGGCAAGTCGGTGGAGGGCAAGCCCAATACCGCCGCGCTCGAGCAGGTGGGCCTCACCTCGGCGCAGGCCGACGAGATGTACCGCTATCTCGCCATCGCCAACTACGAGGACCGCTTCGTGATCCCCACCACCCATCGCGAAGAAGTCATCAACACCTTCGAGGAAAAGTCGAGCTGCGGCTTCAGCTTCGGCAACGGCTGCTCGGACGGGGTGTCGCAGACGACGCTGTTCGGCAACCGCAAGAACGCCGTGCCGGTCGACCTTTCCCAGCTGCACGCGAAGAAGAAAACCGGCTAAGGAGGCCCGCCATGAAAACGTTCAAAGTGCTGTCTGTTCTGCTCATGTACCCGGAACCCGACTGGCTGGAAGCGCTGCCGGAGCTGGAAACGGCGCTGGCCGATGAAGCCGGGTTCAACCAGGGCGCAAAGGCCCGCCTGGCGCCGCTGTTCGACTTGCTGCGCACCACCGGCCTGATCGCGCTGCAGGAAAACTACGTCGCCACCTTCGACCGCAACCCTTCGCACTCGCTGCACCTGTTCGAGCACATCCACGGCGAGTCGCGCGACCGCGGCTCGGCCATGATCAACCTGCTGGAGGAATACTGGAAGCATGACTTCGACGCTTCCGCCTCCGAGCTGCCCGACTACGTGCCGCTGTTCCTCGAATTCCTTTCACTCATGCCGGCGGAAGAATCGCTGCCACTGCTGGGCGACGCCGTGCATGTGCTGGCCCTGATCGGCAGGAAGCTGGACAAGAACGGGAGCCCCTACGCCGCCGCCTTCCGGGTGCTGGAAGCGCTGTCTCCGGTCGCTGCGCTGGAGCTGACCGAGCCGCCGGTGCGCGACATGGACGAGGCCATGGAGATGTTTGGCCCGTCGGTGGACGGGGTCGAGCCCTTGCTCAAGCCGGTCCCGCAGGTCTCGGTGGTGCAGATGCCGGTTTCGCGCCGGCAGTCCGCCGCAACGCATTGACATAAGGAGGATCGAAAATGTCCTACTCGCAAACCTTCCTGTTCGGGATCTATCCCTACATCGCGCTGACGGTATTCCTGCTCGGCAGCCTGATCCGCTTCGACCGCGAGCAATACAGCTGGAAAAGCGATTCCTCGCAGCTCCTGAAGCGCGGCCAGCTGAGACTGGGCAGCAACCTGTTCCACATCGGCGTGCTGTTCCTGTTCTTTGGCCACTTCGTCGGCATGCTCACACCGCACGTGGTCTACGAGCCCTTCATCAGCGCCGGGGCAAAACAGGTGCTGGCCATGATTTCGGGCGGCGCCGCCGGCCTGCTCGCCTTCCTCGGCCTCACCCTGCTGCTGCACCGCCGGCTGACCGAGCCGCGCATCCGCGCCACTTCCAGATTCAGCGACATGCTGGTGCTGGTGCTGTTGTGGCTGCAGCTGCTGCTGGGTCTCGCCACCATCCCGCTGTCGGCGCAGCATCTCGACGGCAGCATGATGCTGCGTCTGGCCGAATGGGCGCAGCGCATCGTCACCTTCCGCGGCGATGCGGTCGGACTGCTGGCAGGCGCCGGTTGGATCTTCAAGACCCACCTGTTCCTGGGCATGACGATTTTCCTGGTGTTCCCCTTCACCCGGCTGGTCCACGTGTGGAGCGGGTTTGCCGCCACAACCTATGCAACCCGTGCCTGGCAACTGGTGCGGCCCCGCAGCTAACGATTAGGAGACTGACATGACACACGTTGTCGTTCTTGGCGCAGGCATCGCGGGCATCCCTGCCGCCTATGCATTGAAGGCCCAATTGGGTCCGAAGGACAAGGTGACCGTGGTTTCGGACAAGGATTATTTCCACTTCGTCCCGTCCAATCCCTGGGTCGCAATGGGCTGGCGCGACCCCGGCGACATTGCCTTCCCGATCGAGCCTTACCTCAACGAGCGCGGCATCCAGTTCGTCTGCAGCCCGCTGAAAGGCATCTCGCCGGAAAAAAGCGAGATCGCACTGGCAAATGGTCAGACACTGAGCTACGACTTTTTACTCATCGCAACCGGCGTGGAAGGGAATTTCGAGGAATTGCCCGGGCTCGCTGCCAACACGCATTCCGTGCTGAACCTGGAACAGGCCAAAAATGCGTTCACGGCCTACAAGGAATTCGTCAAGAAGCCGGGGCCAATCGTCATTGGCGCAATGCCCGGTTCCAGCATACTGGGGCCGGTCTATGAATATGCCTTCCTGGTCGATGCCGACCTCAAGCGCCGCAACATCCGCGGACGTGTGCCCATCACCCTGGTCACGCCGGAGCCCTGGCCTGGCCACCTCGGGCTTGGCATTTCCGGGGGGGCCAACCGAGAGGCTGTCGAAGCGGCGCTGGCGGACAATGACATCCGGGTCATCGCCAATGCGCGCACGCTGAAAATCGAACCAGGGACAATTCACATCGCCGAGCTCGACGAGGCCGGAAATGAAAAGGCGCAGCATGCCCTGGCTTGTGCCTACTCGGTCTACTGGCCGGCATTCCGTGGCGCGGCAGGCGTGCGCGACACAGCTGCGCTGGTGAACGCAAAGGGGCTGGTGGAAGTGGACGAGCACATGCGCAGCCGCGGCTTTCTCAACATCTACGCCACCGGCACCTGTGTGGCGCACAGCGCGGTGGAAAAAACGGCGCTCGATATCGGCGCGCCCGACTCGGTGTATTCCATCCAGAAAGAGACCGAGACGGCGGTCAACAACATCCTGGCCACCCTGCGCGGTGAATCCATGTCCAGCAACATTCCGCAGCGCGCGCGCTGGCTCGCCGACATGGGCGAGACCGGCGCGGCCTATCTGACGGGACCGCAGGTGCCGCTGCGCGACATCAACTGGATGCGGCAGGGGCGCTGGGTGCATCTGGCCAAGGTGGATTTCGAGAAATACTTCATTAACCGCATTCGCCTCAAGCCCATTACCCAGACGCCGTCGGCCGCCTCCAAGATCGCCGACATCATGAGCCTGATCCTCGCGCAAAAGCTGGAGAGCCATCCCGTCATCACGGGAACGCTCAAGCCGGGCGCACAGCTGCTGGAGCTCTACCTGAGCCGCGACACGCACTTCGAACTGCGGGCGCTGGCAAGCTCCCTTGCCCGCGACCCTGCGCTGCTTGCCAACGAACTGATGTCCGCAGCCATTGTCGAAGCGAAATCCTACCTCAGCGAGTCCGGGGTCGATGCCCTCGAGCGCGCGCGAAGAGAACTGCTGGTAATGGAACTTCCGGAGCGCCAGCCCGGCGTCGAATTTCATGGCGGCGGCACCTGACCGGGCCATTAAACCGGCCACGCAAACCAACAGGAGAAATAAATGGCTGTTGATATCCACATGCCCGCGCTGGACGCGGAAGGCTATCTCGTCGACCCCGCCGATTGGAACGAAGACGTCGCCCGGGAGCTGGCGCATGTCGAGAAAATCGAATTGGGCGAGGATCACTGGGACGTCATCCGCTTCATGCGCGCTTATTATGAAGAACACCAGGTGGCTGCAGACGCCCGCTTCGTCGTCAAGCACCTTGCCAGCCGCATCGGCAGTGACGCGCAAAAACGGCTGTTCGAGCTGTTCCCCTACGGCTATGTGAAGCAGGCCTGCAAGATTGCCGGCATGAAACGGCCGCGTGCCTGGAGCACGGGCTGACCAGGCATGCCGCATGGACAGCATCACCACGCGCATTGACGAAGTCACCCGGCTGGACGAAGCCTTCCTCAAGCCGATCTGCCCGCCGCCGCCGAGCATCAAGGTCGAGACCAGCAACCGCTGCAACTACAAGTGCTCGTTCTGCTCGCTGCGCACGCGAGAGACGCCCGGCCACATGGATATGCCCTGGGAATCGCTCAGGCACGTGATGGAAATTTCGCGTGCCGCCGGTGTGGCCGAATGGGGCTGTTTCTACCTGGGCGAGGCGACCATGGCGCCGGATCTTCTGGTGCGCGAAATCCTGCACGCCAGGCACATCGGCTTCCCCTACGTCTTCCTCACCACCAACGGCTCCCTGCTCACCCCGGAACTGGCTGTGCGCATCATGGCGGCCGGTCTCGACAGCCTGAAATTTTCGATCAACGCGCGCGACGACGCGCAGTTCGAGGAAATCATGGGCGTGAAGGCGAAGAACTTCCATGCCGCCCTGAGAAACCTCAGGCAGGCGCGCGAGATCCGCGATGCGGGCGGCTACGGAACCCGTCTCTATGCCTCCTACATCCAGTTCAATGACAATCAGGCCAGCACCATGCAGACGCTGCTGGACACGCACGTGCGACCTTACGCGGACGAAGTGTATGCACTGCCGCTTTACAGCATGGGGCTGCGCGCGAAGGAGATTGAAGCGGCCACCGGCTTTAGGCCCACACACGGCAACATGGGCAGGATCAACGAGAAGACTGGCCTGCCCATGCGCGCCGGCATCCCCTGCTGGTCGGTGTCGCGCGAGGCGCACGTGCGGATCGATCCCGGCAACGGCCATCCCATCCTGGCCGCCTGCTGCTTCGGTTCGGACAGCCGTTTCGACATTTGCGATCTGATGGATTACGAGAACTTCATGGATGCCTGGAACCACCCCAAACTCCAGGCCATCCGCCAGGCGCACATTGAATGCATGAAAACCGGCAGCACCGACCCCTTGAAGGGCACGATGTGCGAGGTTTGCGTCGCGTACTAGCGGGTCAGGCCGACAGCGGCTTCGCGCCGGTCAGTAGGTAATCGATCAGTTCCTTCACCGAGCGGATGGCGCTGCCGAAAGGCAGGCTTTCGCTGCCCCGGAAAAACAGGCCTTTCTTGATGTCGCCCCGCAGCGCCGCGGCGAGCTGGGTGTCGATGCAGAACTGCCCGGCCTTGGCGATGCCGTCGCGCAGGCCGCACTGGATCAGGCAATGCAGCCCGACAGTGCAGCGCTCGCGATCCGACTTCGCGCAGGCCTGCAACTTGTGCTCGCGCTTGAGGTAATTCGCCAGCCACGGTGTTTTCACCGCGCGCGCCGGCAGGCCGGCCACACTCATGAAGGTGACAATGTCTTCGGGTTTGGCCTCGACCAGCACCTTCTTGAAATTGGGATGGGCATCCCCTTCTTCTGTGACCGCGAAAGGCGTGCCCACCTGCACGGCACTGGCGCCCATCGCCATCAGTTCTGCAAACTTCTCGTGCGAGTTGACGCCGCCGGCGGTGATCACCGGAATGCGCTCGCGCTCGATGCCCAGCTCCTTGAACAGCTCGAACACGCTCGCAAGCACGCCCTTGAAATCAAAGCGCGCATCGCCAACATCCTCTATTTTGGTGGCGCCCAGGTGTCCCCCCGCATAGCGCGGGTGCTCGATGACAATGGCATCGGGCAGGCGGCCGCTGCTGCCGAATTTTTTCAGACGCATCCATTTCTTCAGCACAACCGAGACGCCGCGCGCGTCCGAAAGAATCGGGATCAGCGCGACATCGGGATGGGCTTGCGCCATTTCCGGCAGGTCGAGCGGAAGGCCCGCACCCATGACAATGGCTTCGGCGCCGGACTCGCAGGCCTGGCGCACATAGGCCGCGTGCTCGGTCACTGCCTTCATGACATTGACGGCGACCAGGCCGTTGCCCTGCGCGGTTTCCAGTGCCATCTTGATCTCGCGGTCGAGCGCGGTCAGGTTGATGGCGTCCAGGGTTTCCTTGTCTCGGCTCTTGCCTGCGCGTTCCATCAGATCGGGATGGTGGTGCCTGAGATCGATGCTGGCGATGGTGCCGACCGCGCCTGCCCGGGCCACGGCGCCAGCCAGGCGGTGCGCGGACACGCCCACGCCCATGCCGCCCTGCACGATGGGAAGCAGCGTTTTCCCCTTGATGGAGAATCTGGGATATTCATTCGAATGCATGGCGTTTTCTCCGGCCTGCAATATCAGCTAACTATACTAACACGACCTTCATATCTTTAATATACATTCCGCAAGTGTGGCTATTTATATATACCGTCAGGCTGCAGAAAAGGCGGGGTTCTCCGCACCGCCCGAAAAGCCTAAAATGACGCTCCCACGGCAGTTCGCTCTTTAAACATGTTTACCGGAATCATCCAGGCAATCGGCAAAATCCACGAATACGAGGCGCGCGGCGGCGACGCGCGCATGGCCATCGACGCTGGCGGGCTGGACCTGTCCGATGTCGGCGTGGGTGACAGCATCGCGGTGAACGGCGTGTGCCTCACTGCGGTCGCACTCAGCGCCTCCACTTTCACGGTAGACGTGTCCGCCGAAACCTTGCGCTGTACCGAAGGCTTTTCGCCCGGCGCCGAGGTCAACCTGGAAAAAGCCATGCGCCCAACCGACCGCCTCGGTGGGCACATCGTGTCCGGCCATGTCGACGGTGTCGGCACGGTGGCGCGCTTTGAGGCGGTGGGCGAATCGCATTTGCTGGCCATCGACGCCCCCGCGGAGCTCGCACGCTACATTGCGGCCAAAGGCTCGATCACGATTCAGGGCGTATCGCTCACCGTGAACCGGGTCGAAGGCGTGCGCTTTTACATCAACCTGATTCCCCACACGCTGGCCATGACCACGCTGAAGCATCTCAAGCCGGGCAGCCGCGTGAATCTCGAAATCGACATGGTCGCGCGCTACGTGGAGCGCCTGACCCAGTTCATGAACCCCGCAGACAAAGACTGAAAATGAGCCTCGCACCCATCACCGAAATCATTGCAGAACTCAAGGCCGGCCGCATGGTCGTGCTGGTGGACGAGGAAGACCGCGAGAACGAAGGCGATCTCGTCATGGCCGCCGAGCACGTCACGCCGGACGCCATCAACTTCATGGCCAAATATGGCCGCGGCCTGATCTGCCTCACCCTCACCGATGCGCGCTGCCGCCAGCTCGGACTCAAACAGATGGTGAGCGACAACCAGACCCCGCACGGCACCGCCTTCACGGTCTCGATCGAAGCAGCGGCAGGCGTGACCACTGGCATTTCCGCGCAGGACCGCGCCGTCACCATCCAGGCCGCGGTGGCAAAGGACGCCAAGCCCACCGACATCATCCAGCCCGGCCACATCTTTCCGCTGCGCGCACAGCCCGGCGGCGTGCTGATGCGCGCAGGCCACACCGAGGCAGGCTGCGACCTCGCCCAGCTGGCGGGCCTGGAACCGGCGTCTGTCATCTGCGAAATCCTCAAGGACGACGGCACCATGGCGCGCCTGCCAGACCTGATTCCGTTCGCGCAGCAGCATGGCCTGAAAATCGGCGCCATCGCCGACCTCATCCATTACCGCAACCAGACCGAGAGCCTGGTCGAGCGCGTGGCCGACCGGCTGATACAAACCGTGTACGGCGCCTTCCGCCTGCTCGCCTACCGCGACAACAACGGCGAGGTCCACCTCGCCCTGGTCAAGGGCACCATCCATGCCGACCAGGAAACGCTGGTGCGCGTGCACGAGCCCTTGAGCGTGATGGACTTCCTCGACGTCACCGGCGGCGGCCATTCCTGGCCCATCATCGGCGCGATGGAGCGCATCGCCGAATCGCAGTCCGGCGTCATTGTGCTGCTGCACCGTCCGGAAACCGCCGAGGCGCTGCTCAACCGCGTGAACCCGCGCGCCCAGGCAGCCGGCCAGAAAAAAGTCGACCTGCGCGACTATGGCATCGGCGCACAGATTTTGAAGGACATCGGCGTGGGCAAAATGCGCCTGCTCTCCAACCCGCTGAAGATGCCCGCCATGGACGGCTTCGGCCTCGAAGTCACCGGCTACGTGGAAAACCGCTGAAAGGAAAACAACATGGGAACAAATACCGCCTCCTACTCCGAACTGGATCCGGCCTACCAGGGCAAGGGGCTGAAAATCGGCATCACCATGAGCCGCTTCAACAAGGACATCTGCGAAGGCCTGCTGTCCGCCTGCGAGCGCGAGCTGCTGCGGCTGGGCGTGGCCAAGGATGACATCCTGCTGGTTACTGTGCCGGGTGCGCTGGAGCATCCCATCGTGCTGAAGAAGCTGGCGCAAAGCGGCAGGTTCGACGCGCTCATCGCCATCGGCTCCATCGTGCGCGGCGAGACCTATCACTTCGAAGTCGTCTCCAACGAATCCGCGCGTGGCATCACCGATGTGCAACTGCAGACCGGTGTGCCCATCGCGAACGCCGTGCTCACCCTGGAGAATGACGCGCAGGGCCATGTACGCATGAGCGAAAAGGGCACCGACGCCGCGCGTGTGGCGGTCGAGATGGCCAACCTGATGAAGCGCATATGAAAAAAACTGCTGCGTCCGGCGATGCAAACAAAACAGCCGGAAAAAAAAGCAGCACGGGCTCGCGCAGCCTGTCGCGCGAATTCGCCCTGCGCGCCCTGTATGCCCAGCAACTGAGCGGTCAGGACGAAGTCGATGTGGCCGCGCACGTGCGCGAGGACAAGGAATTCGCCAAGGCGAACGCAGCCTACTTCGAGGCGCTGTTCCATGGCGTGCTGACCGAAAGCGCAGACCTCGAACTGAAGCTCGCGCCGCATCTGGACCGCCCCATCGGTGAGCTTTCGCCCATCGAGCGTGGCATCCTGATCCTGGGCGCGCACGAACTGGCCAACTGTCCGGACGTGCCCTACCGCGTCGCCATCAACGAAGCGGTTGAACTGGCGAAAAAATACGGCGGCACCGACGGCCACAAATACGTCAACGGCGTGCTCGACAAACTGGCCAAGCTGATGCGGCCGGACGAAATCAGGGGCTGAACCAGCGGCCCCTTCGCTGTGCTGCCTGACAACCGGAGTGGTGGATTGAAGAGAGTCCTGATCGCGCTGTCCCTGATGCTGTCGTGCATGCATGCCGCTTTCGCGGCAACGACCCAGCAAGTCGTCGACATCCCTTCGCGCCCCGGCGTTACCCAGCGCATCCTCCTGCTCGTGCCGGACAACCCACGCGCCTCGGTCATTCTTTTTGCGGGCGGGCATGGCGGCCTCAACATCAGCGACAGTGGCGGCTTTGGCTGGGGCGAGGGCAATTTCATGGTGCGTACGCGCAATCTGTTCGCGGACCGCGGACTGGTGGTCGCGGTCATCGACAAGCCCTCCGACGTTCCCAACCTGAACAAGCGCCGACAGATTCCCGAGCATGTCGAGGACGTGCGCGCAGTGATGAACTGGCTGCGCAGCCGAAACCGGCTGCCGGTATGGCTGGTCGGCACCAGCCGCGGCACACAGTCGGTGGCATATGTCGCCGCGGCCCTCGCGGACGCGACCGACGGACCGGCAGGGGTAGTGCTGACCTCGGCCATCCTCACGGACAAGGAAGGCCGGGCAGTGCCGAAAATCGCCGTGGACAAACTGAAGGTCCCGGTACTCGTGGTGCACCATGAGCAGGATGCCTGTGAATACAGCAACTACGCCGAAGTCCCCAGGCTGATGGAGCGGCTCGCCGCCTCACCGAGAAAAGCGCTCTTCACCGCAACCGGGGGAATCAGCAAGGGCGACGTCTGCGAACCCTTCGCCTATCATGGCTACAACGGCATCGAGAAGGAAGTCGTTGATCAGATCGCAGCCTGGATCACGCCCTAGTCCCATACCCGACTTTCCCGCCGCGCCCCCGTGTCCTCCGAATTCGACCTCATTGCCCAGTACTTCACCCGCCCCGCGCCCGACGCGGTGCTGGGCGTGGGAGACGACTGTGCGCTGATCGCGCCGACCCCGGGCATGGAACTCGCGATCTCGACCGACATGCTGATCGCCGGGCGCCACTTCACGCCCACGGACGGCCCCGGCACCATTGGCCACAAGGCCATGGCGGTGAATCTTTCCGACCTTGCCGCCATGGGTGCGAAACCACGCTTCGCGCTGCTGTCCATCGCCCTGCCAGACGCCGACGAGAAATTCCTGCGCGGCTTTGCCGGCGGCTTCTTCGGCCTCGCGCAAAAATATGGCGTCAGCGTGATCGGCGGCGACACCACGCGCGGCGGCCTGCTCACGCTCAATGTCACGGTGATCGGGGAACTGCCGCCGAGACAGGCGCTGCGCCGCGATGCCGCCAAGGCCGGCGACGACATCTGGGTCTCCGGCACGCTGGGCGACGCCGCCGCAGCGCTCGCCCACCACCAGGGCCGGCTGCGCCTGGAAACCGCGCAGGCCGTGCAATGCTTCCCGCGCCTGTTCGTGCCCACGCCGCGCGTGGAACTCGGCCTCGCGCTGCGCGGCATCGCGCATGCCGCCATCGAC
>DAIMZB010000046.1:0-11961 GCA_036734185.1 Thiobacillaceae bacterium
CAGCCAGCCGGTGTAATGGACGACCACGTGCTTGCCGGCCACGGCTTCGTCGCCATTGCCCACGGTAAGGTCTTCGATGATGAGTTCGGACATGTTTGCTCCTTTGTTGAAAAATCAGATGGGCAAGAAAACCAGGCTTGCCGCGTTGATGACGCTGAATCGGATCGTACGATTGGTCTTGTCTTCAATAACACGGGCGATCAAATCCTGCATGGCGATAAGCTTGCCGAATTCGCGCTCGAAACTGAGGTTGGGCACGCCGTCTGCACCAACGCCATTGCTGATCAAAAGCAGTCCCCCGCTGGCGTTCTTACCATTCGACAGGCGCCAGATGGCAATCTCGATATTGCGGGCCGCATTATAGAGTTTTTGCGGGTCGAGGCTGTCAAGAAGATAGATTTCGACCTTGTTGTCGTAGGAGGCCATGATCATCGTCAACAGGCCTTTCATGAGGGCGCCGACCCGGTCACCGGTGAAACCGGCATCGAAGGCACTGTTGATGCTGGCCTGCCAGTCCAGATTCCGCCGCGCAGACAGGTGCCAATGGTTGACCGGGTTGAATATGTCAGCGACTGCATCTTCCAGGCTTGCCGCGCCGCTCTTTTGCAGCTCGGCAGGATTGCGCCGGTAAAGCTTCTCGCTCAACCGTCTGAGGCTGGCGATGGTTTCGCGCTGGGTCAGTTCGGTGGCTTCATCCACATCGCTCTTGGCGATGGCGGTAATGCTCATGGGGCGCTCGGCGCGGGTGCCGTCCTTGCGCAGGATGCCATTGCCGGAACACGCGGCAAGGCTAAGGCAGACCAAGGCGGCGAATGTGGTTTTCACTTATGACGAGCAGCTGACAGCGATCTCCCTGGCCCAGTCGGGCGGTTCCTGAGCATAGTCCTCGAATTCGGGCTGTTCGTCAAAGGGGCGGGAAAGTAGCTTGCGGAGATGCTCGATTTCTGAGAAATCACGCTCATCACGCGCCTTGCGGATGGCGGTTTCAGCCAAATAGTTGCGCAGCACGTACTTCGGATTGACGCGTTTCATCCGCTCGGCGCGCTCGGCGTCGATGCTGCCCGGGGCGCGCAGGCGCTCGCCATAGCGCCTGCCCCAGACGTCGAAGTCCTCGCGTGAGATGAACAAATCCCGAAGCCTCGAGTTTTTTGCACCCTGACTGGAATCAAAGTCGGCAAGCGACCGAAACAGGATGGTGTAGTCCGTGCGATTTTTCGACATCAAATCCTGCAATCCCGTTACAAGCGGGGCGGATTGCTCCTCAAAGGGTAACCCAAGCTTGGCGCACATAAGCCGCATGTATTCGGTGGCGAAAATATCGCCATAGCCCGCGAGCGCATCGCGGGCATCGTCGAGCTCCATCAGCGGCAGCAAGGCCTGGGCAAGACAGGTACAGTTCCAGGCGCCGATCTGCGGCTGCTGGTCGTAGGCATAGCGGCCGTCGTGGTCGGAGTGGTTGCAGATGTAGCCAGGATCGTAGGCATCCATGAAGCCATAGGGACCGTAATCTAGGGTCAGGCCCAGCAGCGACATGTTGTCGGTGTTCATCACGCCGTGGCAGAAGCCCACGGCCTGCCATTGCGCCATGAGCCTGGCCGTGCGGTGCGTGGCTTCGCGCAGCAGCGCAGGGTAGGGCTTGGGCGCATCGAGCAGATCGGGGAAATAGTGCTTGAGCGCGAAATCGGCCAGGGTTTTGATTTCCGAATGCTGGCCACGGTAGAAGAACACTTCGAAGCTGCCGAAGCGGATAAAGCTGGGCGAAAGCCGCGTGACCAGTGCGCCAGTCTCGACCGTCTCGCGGTGCACCGGCATGTTCGTGCCGGTGATGCACAGTGCGCGCGTGGTGGGGATGCCGAGCCCATGCATGGCCTCCGAGCAGAGATATTCGCGGATGGAAGAGCGCAGCACGGCGCGGCCGTCTCCGCCGCGCGAGTAGGGGGTGCGGCCGGCGCCCTTCAGCTGCACTTCCCAGCGCGCGCCAGAAGGATGAACAACCTCGCCAAGCAGGATGGCGCGGCCATCGCCCAGCTGCGGTACATAGTGGCCGAACTGGTGGCCGGCGTAGAGCGCAGCGAGGGGGTCCGCGCCAGGCAGGGCAGTGTTGCCGGAAAAAGCCTCGACGAATTCGCGCGATTGCGCCGCATCGGCATGCAGCCCGAGCAGTTCCAGCGCATCCGGGTTGCATGCCACGAGATAAGGTTCCGGCACGGGCGTGGGGGCAAGGCGGGTGTGGAACAGCTCTGGCAGGGCGGCAAAACGATTGTCGAAGTCGAGTTGGTGGAGTGATTTCATGTCGCCAGTTTAAAAGCAGCGGGCAAATTAATGACCCGGAGGCCAATAGGCAGTTTGCCCAAGTGGCCTGTCATGCGATGCAATGGCGCTCAGTTCCTGATTCAACGTCTAGACTGAACTGACCCTCCTCGATTCTGCCCAAAACTTATGACACTTTTTTCCGATCTGCATGCCTACGGCCAGCGCATCTGGCTCGACAACCTGACGCGCGGACATATCCGCGACGGCAGGCTGGCGCAGTTGATTCAACAGGGAGTAACCGGGATTACCTCCAATCCCACGATTTTCCACAAGGCCGTAACCGAAACCGCCGATTACACCGCGCAACTAGAGCGGTTGAGGAAAACCGAGCCGGATCCGGAACGGCGCTACGAGGCACTGGTCAGCGAGGACATCCGCGCGGCCTGTGACCTGCTGATGCCGTTTTTTGCAACAACAGGCGGAGACGATGGCTATGTGAGCTGGGAAGTGGCGCCGCGGTACGCCCACGATGAAGACAGGACCGTAACCGAGGCAAAGCGGCTGCATGACCTGATCGGACGGGACAACCTGCTCGTCAAGGTGCCTGGCACGGAAGCTGGCGTGCGCGCCTTTGAACGTTTGACAGCAGATGGCATCCGCATCAACGTGACCCTGCTGTTCTCGTTGCACCATGTCGTGCATGTTTTCGAGGCCTATATCCGCGGTGCGCAGCAATGGCTGGAAAAGGGCGGGGAGCCGGAACGGCTGAAAGCCGTGGCCAGCCTGTTCCTGTCGAGAGTGGACACCCTGACGGACAGGCGGCTGGACGAGATCGGCACGCCCCAGGCGCTATCCCTTCGCGGCAAGACTGCAGTCTCCCTCGCCAGGTTGGCCTATCAGCGTTATCTCGATTTTTTCAAGGGCGACAAATATTTCAGCCACTTGCGTTCGCAGAAGGTCCGCACACCGTATTTGTTGTGGGCCAGCACCGGTACCAAGAACGCCGCTTACAGCGATCTGCTCTATGTCGAGCCGCTGATCGGCACCGACACCATCAACACCTTGCCCGACAAGACGCTGGCCGCGCTGGCTGACCATGGCCAGCTCGCCTCAACGCTGCATCTGGGCGTGGCAGAGGCGGAGGAAGGACTGGTCGAGCTCGAATCGCTGGGCATCAGCCCGACTCGGATAGGAGAAGAATTGCAGGTTGAGGGCATCAGGCTGTTTGCCGACTCGATGGATGCTTTGCTTGCATCGATGCAATGAGGTGGCCACCTTGAACTGCTCCGGTGCTGATGCCCCAAACGCCGCCTATTCATGACTGCAAACGGACTGGGGCATGTCTTTTTGCATCTGTTTGCTTCAATTGGGGCTAGAATGAACGCTCGGAGAGAATTGAGAGTGTTGATAAATTGGGTGCTCAAGTCCGCCCAAATGCGCTCAGTCTTTTTGTCCCGTTTAGGAGAGGCCCATGAAACTTGTTAAAACTGCAGTTCTTTTCTCTGGCGCGATGCTTGCATGCGCTGCCAATGCCGCGACGCAAAACTGGTCAGGTCCTTATGTTGGCGTGAATGCCGGTTTGTCGGTTTATTCGCCGACTTTCCATGACCCTCAATACAACCATTCTGGATCAGAGGACGGCGAAAACGATTTCAATGCCGAGGTGGGCGCACAAGCCGGCTACAACTGGCAGTCAAGCGCCTTGGTGTATGGCCTGGAAGCTGACATTCAGTACCACAACAACACTTCCGACGGCCAAACGAATTGCACAGGCAATACCTCCTACTACTCGTCCGAGGCCAAGTGGTCGGGTTCGGTGCGTGGCCGCGTCGGTGTGGCGGTTGACCAGGCCCTTGTCTATCTGACTGCCGGTCCGGCCTGGATGAGGGCCAACCACACTTATCGCGACTGCTCCAACTATGGCACCACTACTAAGGATTTCTTCGGTGTCGAACTTGGCGCAGGTGTGGACATTGCACTGCAGCGCAACATGTCGGCACGCATTGAAGCACTCTATTACCAGATGAGTGAGGAAAAAATGCGCCATCCCCAAGCCTCCGAGACCTATGGCCTGGAGCCGGCAGGAACCATGGTTCGCGCAGGTTTGAACTGGAAGTTCTGATTTCCGCAGCATGTTGAGCCGGCCCCGGGAGTTTTCTTGAAAGTCCTGTACAATAAAAAGCCCTCTATCTGAGGGCTTTTTTGTTCTTGCTTCAAAGAGGCGCTGGCTCCCGGATTGCTGGAGGCATTAACCGTAGCTAACCGCCAGTCATCGACATGAAGCGCACCAGCTTCATGGGTGCCTCGCGAAACTCGTGGCGCTCGGGCTTGCGTGCGACGGCCCCAAGGATGGCCTGCTCGATTTCTGCGTCGCTCGCGCCGGCCCGCAACATTGGGCCGAATTCCAGCTTGTCTTCCTGGCCGAGGCAAAGGTAAAGGGTGCCATCGACGGAAATGCGCACGCGATTGCAGGTGCCGCAAAAATGCTGGGACAGCGGGGTGATGAAGCCGATGTTGAAACGGCCATCTGCGGTACCGAGGTAACGCGCCGGCCCGCCGCCGGCAAGCTTGGTTTCGACCAGCCCGTATTTTTGTGCAAGCCGCGTCTTCACCGGCTGCAGATCCAGGAAGGACGAGGCGCGGCCGGTGTCGCCCATGGGCATGGTCTCGATCAGGCGCAGGATGTAGCGGCCGCGCATCGCGAATTCGACCATGGTGTCGATTTCGTCATCGTTCACACCGGCCATTGCAACCATGTTGAGCTTGATGTGGTCGAAGCCGACTGTGTGGGCGGCGTCCAGCCCTGCCATGATGCGGTCGAATACGTCGCGGCCGTTGATTTTCTCCACGCGCTCGCGCTTGAGAGAGTCCAGGCTGACATTGAGCCGGCTGACGCCCGCATGCTTCAGCGCCTGGGCATGCTTGGCGAGTTGCGTGGCATTGGTGGAAAGGGACAAATCCTCGATGCCGGGCAGGGCGGAAAGCCGGGCGGCCAGTTTTGGGAGGTCGCGGCGCAACAGCGGCTCGCCGCCGGTCAGGCGCACGCGCTTGACGCCCAATCTTGCGAAGGCGCCGATCAGGCGCTCGATTTCGTCAAAATTGAGCCAATGCGAGGGTTCCTCGAAACCCTTGAAGTCCTCCGGCATGCAATAGGTGCAGCGCAAGTCGCACCTGTCCGTCACGGACAGGCGAACATAATCGATGCTGCGGCCGTATGGATCAATAAGCATGAGGTGAATTCTAGCGTTATATATGCAAAAATATAACCAAAGGCATGATTATTTTTTGGCGTGTTTGGGCATGAAAACCACAAAAAGCGCGACTGACATTGGCCGGCCCTGGCGCGGGTATGCGTGACGAGGATTCCAGCCGCATGAAGGTGCTGGGCTTTGCGGGCTATAGCGGCGCGGGCAAAACCACGCTGCTGGAAAGGCTCATTCCGCTGCTGCGCGCGGATGGCCTGCGGGTATCGCTCATCAAGCATGCCCACCACGGCTTTGACGTCGACAAGCCCGGAAAGGACAGCTACCGGCATCGGCAGGCCGGAGCCACAGAGGTGCTGGTAGCCAGCGATGCGCGCTGGGCGCTCATGCATGAGAACGATATCCCGGCCGAGCCAAGTCTGCACGACCTGCTGGCGCGCCTGTCGCCTTGCGACCTGGTTCTGGTGGAGGGTTGGAAACGCGATGCCATCCCCAAAATCGAAGTACACCGTGCGGACAACGGCAAGCCCTGGCTGTATCCTGACGACGCGAACATTCTGGCGGTGGCAAGCGATGTCGCACCGGCGGACAATAAGGAATGGCTGGCGCTGGATGACGTTGCAGGCATCCGTGCTTTTATCAAACGAGAAATAGGTGTCTAAGTGCTGACCGCAGCTGAACTCTTAAAGGAACTTCTTAACCGTGCGCGCGTGCTCGGCGAAACTGAAATCGTTGCATTATCAAGTGCCTATAACCGTGTTCTGGCAAAAGGCCTGACTTCGTACGTGAGCGTGCCGCCGCTCGACAACACCTCCATGGACGGCTTCGCGGTCCGCAGCAGGGACTGCCACCAGCCCGACAGCCGGCTCGCCGTGACGCAGCGCATCGCCGCCGGCCAGGTAGGCAAGCCGCTGGCGCAGGGCGAAGCGGCCCGCATCTTTACCGGTGCGCCGATCCCGCCGCATGCTGACGCCGTGGTCATGCAGGAAGACACCTCGCTGGAAGGCGACACGGTGACGATCTACAAGGCGCCGCAGCCTGGCGAGAACATCCGCCGCGCGGGCGAGGACATTCGACCCGGCACCGACGTGCTCACCCCAGGCATGCGCCTGAAGGGCGCGGAACTCGGGCTTGCGGCCTCCATCGGCTGCACCGAGGCGAGCGTGGTGCGCCGGCTCCGCGTGGCGATGTTCTCCACCGGCGATGAACTCGCCGAACCGGGCAAATCCCTGCGCGCAGGGCAGATTTACAACTCCAACCGGGCCACGCTGGCCGGCCTGTTAACGGGGCTGGGCGTTGAAATCATCGACCTTGGGGTGGTGAAGGACACCTTCGATGCCACCCTGGCCGCGCTGGAAAAGGCCGCAAAAAAAGCAGACGTCATCATCACCACGGGCGGCGTGTCGGTGGGGGAGGAGGACCACGTCAAGGGCGCCGTGGAGCAGCTCGGCCGGCTCGACATCTGGAAAGTCGCCATGAAGCCTGGCAAGCCGGTCGCCTATGGCAGGATCGGGGAGGCCGATTTCATTGGCCTGCCTGGCAACCCGGTGTCAGCCTTCGCCACCTTCTGCCTGTTCGCGCGTCCCTTCCTGCTGAAGCGCATGGGGGCGACCCAGGTTTTGTACCGGGCCTTCCCGGTGCGCGCCGCCTTCGACTGGCCGAAGCCCGGCACGCGCCGCGAGTTCCTGCGAGGACATCTGGTTTCGGGCCTTGATGGGACAGGCGAAGCCCGCATTTATCCCAATCAGGGCTCCGGCGTGCTGACATCAGCTGTCTGGGGCGACGGTTTCGTCGACATTGAAGTCGGCCAGACCGTGATACGCGGCGAGTGGGTGCGTTTCATCCCTTTTTCAGAGGTTGTCGAATGAAAGTAAAAGTCTTGTATTTCGCGAAGTTGCGCGAAAAGTTTGGGGTCGAGAACGAAGTTCTGGAATTGCCGGGCGAACATGCCTACGCTGCCGCGGTCATCGACCTGCTACGCAAGCGCGGCGACCCGTGGAGCACGGAGCTTGCGCTCGACTCGGGCAACCGCATGGCCGTGAACCAGACCCTGGCCGGGATCGTCACCCCGGTGCGCGACGGTGACGAGGTCGCAATCTTTCCGCCCGTAACCGGCGGCTGATCCAATGAAAATCCAGGTCGGCGAAGCAGACTTCGACCCCGGCGCGGAGATCGCTGCGCTGCATGCCGGCCAGCCCAGGGTCGGGGCCGTCGCGAGCTTTGTCGGCCTGGTGCGCGATCTCAACGAAGGCGACAGCGTGACTACCCTGACGCTGGAACACTACCCGGCGATGACCGAGAAGTCGCTGCGCGAGATTCTGGACGAGGCGCTTGCCCGCTGGCGGCTGCTCGACATCACGGTGATTCATCGAGTGGGCAGGCTGGCGCCTCTGGACCGCATCGTGTTCGTGGGGGTGGCCTCCATGCACCGGGGCGACGCCTTTGCAGCCTGCGAGTTCATCATGGATTATCTGAAGACCCGGGCGCCGTTCTGGAAAAAAGAAGGCACGCCGGATGGCGACAGGTGGGTGGAAGCGCGGGCATCGGACGATAGCGCCGCGGCACGCTGGAAGAAGTAAGGCCCGCGGGGATCCCGCGCAGCCGGCCTCAACGTTTGGCGAGGCGAGCGGAAAACTCCCGTGAAGCAGCTTCAAGCCATTGCCGATGCCGTTCCTCAAGCAGTTCAAATTCCCGGATCAGCCGCTTGCCGGCGGAAGTCAGACGGCTGCCACCGCCGCGCGTGCCGCCGCTGGCGCTCTCGACCAAAGGCGCGCCCATGGCGTTGTTCATTGCATCGACCGCATCCCATGCGCTTTTGTAGCTCATTTTCATGGCCTTGGCGGCCTTAGAAATCGATCCGGTCGACTCGATCTGGCGAAGCAGCTCCAGGCGGCCCTTGCCCAGCAGCGATTTGCCATTGTTGCGCAACCAGACGCGGCCCTGTACTTCAATAGTTTTACTGACCATACCCGTATTAAATCATCATTGGATGTCAGGAAATAAGCCGCTAAGCTTAGACGACTATTAAATATACGGGCTGGAGGCAACAGTGAAGGTGAAGAATTTTCTTATTTTGGTCTTGTTCGCATTGGCAGCACCCGGCATGGCGGCTGCCGCGGACAACTACTCCGGAGTCTTCAAGGCTCATGGCGCTTATTCGGACGTGCGGGATTTCGTCCGCATGAGCATCGAGGCCGAGGGCCTGTCCATCAACAGCACGGGACACATCGCGGACATGCTTGAGCGTACCGGCAAGGACATTGGCGCCACGAAGAAGCTCTATGAAAACGGCGAACAGTTCGAGTTCTGCAGCGCCACGCTGTCGCGCGCCATGATGGATGCCGACCCGCATGCCATTGCGCTGTGCCCGTTCATCATTTCCGTGTACGAGGTGCCTGGCGACAAGACGGTTTACGTGGCCTATCGCAAGCCTGTGCAGACAAAAAACCCGAAATTGCAGAAAGTGCTAGCCGACATCGAGAAGCTGCAGGTCAAGATCATCAAGGGCGCGATACAGTAATTTCCATCCGGGCGTTAGAATGACGCCCATGCGAACTCCCGCGTTCTACTTGTGACCAGTTTCCTGGCCATCGGCATTGGCGCCATGATTGGCGCCTGGCTGCGTTGGGGACTGGGTCTTTGGCTCAACCCGACCTATCCGGCACTGCCGATGGGCACCCTCGCAGCCAACCTGATCGGCGGCTATTTCATCGGCGTGGCCATCGCGTTTTTCTCGCAGCATCCGGGGCTTGCGCCTGAATGGCGCCTTCTGCTGATCACCGGCTTCCTTGGCGCGCTGACCACCTTTTCCACGTTTTCTGCCGAAGTCGTCACCATGATCGCGCGTGGGCAATATGTCTGGGCATGCTCGACTTCGACGTTGCACCTCTTTGGCTCGCTGGGGGCGACGGGCCTCGGGCTCTGGACCTTCAAACTGTTGCGGGGATGACCATGAACGCTGTCATGCTGCGCCTTTTCACCGAAGAGGACGACAAATACAAGGGCCGGCTGGTCTATGAATGGCTGCTGGAGTCCGGCCGCGAACTCGGCATCTCTGGCGGGTCGGCATTTCGGGCCATCGCCGGCTATGGCCATGGCGGCCGCATCCATGAGGACACTTTCTTTGAACTTGGCGGCAAGCTGCCCGTGGAAGTGATGTTCGCCGCCACCCCTGAGCAGGCCGATGCACTGCTGTCCAGGGTGCATGCGGCAGGCTTGCGCCTGTTCTACATCCGCACGCCGGCAACAACCGGCACAACGGGGAACTGATGGACCTTGTCCTGCAGTTTCTGCTGTTTTTCGCATCATTGCTGGCCAATTTCTTTTCCGCACTGTCAGGGGGCGGAGCAGGGTTGATCCAGTTTCCCATCCTGATTTTTCTCGGCCTGTCATTCAGCGTCGCGCTCGCCACGCACAAAGTTGCCAGCGTTGCCCTGGGCATAGGCGCCACCGTGCGGCACCTGAAGGAGAGCCACCTGGCGCGGCGCGAATCGCTCATCATCCTGTGCGCGGGGTTGCCCGGGGTTGTCGCGGGTGCCTCGGTCATCCTGAAAGTGCCGGAAAATGTCGCTACGTTCCTTTTGGGGCTGCTGACCCTGAGCCTGGGCGTTTATTCCATTTTCAGGCCGCGGCTCGGCATGGAACACGCACCGCGCAACTGGCATGGCGCGGGATTGTTCACCGGCATGCTGGGGCTGTTTATAGTCGGCTTCCTAAATGGTTCCATCACCTCGGGCACCGGGCTGTTTCTCACCGTCTGGCTGATCCATCATTTTGGGCTCGATTACAAAAGGGCGGTCGCCTATACGCTGGTGCTGTGCGGATTGTTCTGGAACGGGACCGGCGCGCTGGTGCTGGGCTATCTGGGCACCATCGCCTGGGACTGGATGCCGGCCCTGCTTGCCGGCTCCATCATCGGCGGTTATCTTGGAAGCCATCTCGCCATCAAGAAGGGGAATTTGTGGATCAAGCGCTCGTTCGAGATCGTGACCATCCTGATCGGCTTGAAATTGATGATATGAATGACGAGGATTACATGCGCGAGGCCCTGGTGCAGGCGCAACTGGCGCGGGAAAAGGGCGAAGTTCCGGTCGGCGCGGTGGTGGTCAAGGACGGCGCCATTGTCGGGCGCGGCTTCAACCAGCCGATATCCAGCCATGACCCCAGTGCGCATGCCGAAGTCATGGCGCTGCGCGATGCAGCGAAAAACATCGGCAACTACCGGCTGGTCGACGCGACCCTCTATGTCACTTTCGAGCCTTGTGCCATGTGCGCGGGGGCCATTTTTCATGCGCGTGTGAAGCGGGTGGTGTATGGCGCTGCCGAGTACAAGACCGGCGCTGCCGGCAGCATTGTCAACCTGTTCGCCGAGCCTCGGCTGAATTTTCACGCTGAAATCGAAGGCGGCGTGCTGGCCGAGGCGTGCGGCAGGCTGGTGAGCGAATTCTTTGCCGAGCGCCGGCGCGAAAACAAGGGCGGGCAGTAATGGCCAGGCATTTCATCGATATCGACAGCAGGCTGCAGCGCCTCTATTTGTGGGAGCCTGATCCTGAGGGTGACAGACTGATCCGCGAGTATCCGGTATCCACTGCAAAAAACGGCCTGGGCGAGCAGAGCGGGAGCTACTGTACGCCACGCGGCCGCCACCGCATCGCCGAAAAAATCGGTGCGGGACAGCCCCTGCATTCGGTATTCAAGGCGCGCGTGCCCACCGGCGAGGTGTGGTCGCGCGAATTGGCCATGGAAAAACCCGGCTGTGACTGGATACTGACGCGCATTCTCTGGCTGGACGGAATGGAAGAGGGAAAGAACAGAGGCGGCGCCTTGGACAGCCACAGCCGCTACATCTACATCCATGGCACCGACGAGGAACACCTTATCGGCACGCCGGCTTCACACGGCTGCATCCGCATGAAGAACGAAGACGTGCTGGAGCTGTTCAACCTCGTCGATGAGGGCACCGAGGTGCGCATCCGCTAGGCAAAAAAAGGCCCGCTCACGCGGGCCTTGTACTGGATGGCTGTTCAAGGGAAGTACAGCAGTTACCTGAATCACGCATCAGGCGCGGCCTGGCGTGCGTTCTTGTTATGGGCATCACCCCTTGATGGGGGCACATGATGCCTTGGCATATTCTTAAACGGCAAGCACATCACTTTTCTTGAGCATCTTGTTGCGCGCCGGCCTCGCAAATTGCCGTGCACAAGCGCGCAGGCGCCCGTCAAATGCCGCGCAGCAGCTCGTTGATGCCGACCTTGGACAACGTTTTTTCGTCGACCTTCTTGACGATCACCGCGCAGTACAGGCTGTACTTGCCGTCCTTGGAGGGCAGGTTGCCAGACACCACCACCGAGCCGGAAGGCACACGGCCGTAATGCACTTCGCCGGTCTCGCGGTCGTAGATCTTGGTCGACTGGCCGATGTACACGCCCATGGAAATCACGCAGTTGTCTTCCACGATCACGCCTTCCACGACTTCCGAGCGCGCCCCGATGAAGCAGTTGTCGCC
>DAIMZB010000047.1:0-11777 GCA_036734185.1 Thiobacillaceae bacterium
GGCTTGGCTGCCGCGAGCTTCGCCAGCCGCGCCACCAGGTCAGACAGGCGCTGCTCGTCGCGCTTGAGCGTGGCGATCTCCTTGCGCTGCTTGCTGATTTCGCCAGCGATCTTGCTCAGAACCTTCTGGCGCGCCTCTTTTTCTTTCAGCAGGTTCTCACGCTCCTTCAACTGAGCCTGGCGAATTTCGGCCAGCGCACGGTCTTTCTGCGCGGCGGATTCCTTGAGCTCAGTGAGGCGCGCAAGTCCTAGCCGCATTTCCCCGATCAGCTGGGTCTGCGCGCGCGAAAGATAGGAGAGGTAGTGCAGGTCGCGCGTGATCTGGCTGGGGTTTTCACCGTTGAGCATGAGCTTCAGCGTATCTCCGCCGCCGCGCATGTAGGCCTGCCTGAACATTTCCGCAAGGCGGGCCTGGCGCTCGCGGATGCCGGCGCTGGTCTGGTTTGCCTCGCTGGTCGCGGCCCGGATGGCGCCCTGCACCTCGCGCTGCTCGCGCTCGAGCTGATGCAACTTGCGTCCGCTCTCGCTGATCGCGCGTTCGGACTGTCTTAGCGCGTCTGCCGCTTCGACGCTCGACTCCCGCGTGCGCTCATACTCCTGCTGCAGCTTCTGCAGACGTTCGCGTAGCGATTCGAGATCCGACTTGCTGTCCGCCCAGGCCGGCTGGGCAAGGAAGGTGGCGACGGCCAGAAGCAGGATGCGGCGTTTCACTCGAAACTGATCAGCGGTACACCGCGCATTTCAGGGGGCTGGGGCAGCCCCATCATCTTAAGCAGCGTGGGGCTGATGTCCTCGAGCGCGCCTGTCTGCGCGAGTTCTGCGCGCCGCTTGCCGATGTAGAGCAGCGGAACCAGATTGGTGGTGTGGGCGGTATGCGCCTGGCCGGTAGTGACATCCATCATGAACTCGGCGTTGCCATGGTCGGCGGTAATCAGCACTTCGCCGCCGCGCGCCAATTGCGCTTCCACCACCCTGCCCAGGCAGGTATCAATGGCCTCGATGGCGCGTTTTGCCGCCTCGACATCGCCTGTATGGCCAACCATGTCAGCGTTGGCATAGTTGCAGATGATGGCGTCGTATTGTTCGCCGCTGATGGCGGCAACCAGTTTGTCCGTCACCTCGAAGGCGCTCATTTCGGGCTTGAGGTCATAGGTCGCCACATCCGGCGAGGGCACGAGGATGCGGTCTTCGCCGGGATAGGAAACTTCTTCGCCGCCGTTGAAGAAGAACGTCACGTGCGGGTACTTTTCGGTTTCGGCGATGCGCAGCTGATGCAGGCCGAGGTTGGCGATGTACTCGCCGAATCCGTTCCGGATGCGCTCCGGCGGGAAGGCGACCGTCACGTCGAAGTCGTCGCTGTAGCCGGTCAGCGTGCAGTAGGCAGACAGCTTCGGCGTCACCTCGCGCTCGAATTCGCTGAAGTCCGGCTCGATGAAGGGGCGTGACAGCTGGCGCGCGCGGTCGGAACGGAAGTTCATGAAGATGATGGCGTCGCCGTCCTTCATGCGCACGGGCTGCTGCCCCGGCGGCACGATCGCAGTGGCCTTCACGAATTCATCGCTCTCACCGCGAGCGTAAGCCATTTCGAGGCCTTCAAGCGCGGATGCCGCGGCATATTCCGCCTTGCCCTGGGTCAGCAGGTCATAGGCCGATTTCACGCGCTGCCAGCGGCGGTCGCGATCCATCGCGAAATAGCGGCCGATGATGCTGGCGATTCTGCCCTTGCCCACTTCGGCGATTTTTTCCTGCATGCGCGCGATGTTGATCTCCGCGCTTTTCGGCGGCGTGTCGCGCCCGTCCAGAAAGGCGTGGATGTAGATATCGTCCATGCCTTCGTTCGCCGCCATTTGCAGCATGGCATGGATGTGGCGCTCATGGCTGTGGACGCCGCCGTCCGACAGCAAGCCCAGGATGTGCAGGGCGCCGTTATTGTCCTTGGCCGATTTGATTGCGGCCTTGAGCATGGGGTTGCCGAAAAAGGCGCCGGATTCGATGGCATGGTCGACGCGGGTGTACTCCTGGTAAACCACGCGGCCGGCCCCGATATTGAGGTGCCCGACTTCCGAATTGCCCATCTGCCCCTTGGGCAGACCCACCTCCCCCTCGGAGGCATGGATCACTGTGTGCGGATACTGATTCCAGAGTCTGTCCCAGTTGGGCTTGGCCGCGAGCGCAATGGCATTATGTGCGCTTTCAGAACGGCAGCCGAAGCCGTCCAGAATGATCAACAGTACCGGGTTTACTTTCATCAAGAAAACGATTCACAAATAATATTATTTGGATTAAGGTTCATCAAAATATGCGGATATACCTCATCTAGACTTATTCTAAATTTTACACGAGGCAAGACCATGGCGCGAGTACAGGAAGACGGCGATATTGAGCTGATGGACAAGGAAGACGACATCGAGCGCGCTTCCCGCGCCATGAAGGCGATGTCCCATCCGCTGCGCCTCAAGATCCTTTGCGTGCTGGGCGACAAGGAAGTCAGCGTGCAGGACATCGTCGACAGCGTCGGCACCTCGCAAAGCAACATCTCCCAGCATCTCGCCATCCTGCGCGACAAGGGCGTGCTGAAAACCCGCAAGGACGCCAACCGCGTTTACTACCGCGTGGGCGATACGCGCACGCTGCGGCTGATCGGCATGATGCGAGAGGTCTTCTGCGGCTTTATCACGAAATAGGGCCTGCCCCCAGACCATGAAACAAAGCCCGGCTAGCCCGGGCTTTTTTGTTGTAAAGTCGGCCTAAAGACTTGAAAAATAAAGTCTATTAGCATATTCTAATGGACAATTCAGGAGGCCACGCCATGCGTTTTTCAGCACTGTCCGTCTTGCTCGCGGTTTCCCTGCCCGCCTGGGCGGCGCTGCCCTTCCCCACCGCCACGGTTGCCTACCAGAACATCGGCAATTCCTACTCGACCGAGGCCACCGTCGAAGCCGTGCGCCAGTCCACCGTGTCCGCGCAGGTTTCGGGCCGCATCACCGCCGTCAACTTCGACGTCGGCGACACCGTCAAGGCGGGCCAGGTCATCGTGCGCATCGACCCCTCCGAGCTCAGCCAGGCCGTCGCCGGCAGCCGCGCGCAGGTCGCCCAGGCCGAGGCCCAACTGGCCAACGCCAAGGCCAACTACGAACGCCAGGTGCAGCTGTTCCAGCAGAAGTTCATTTCCCAGGCCGCGCTTGACCGCGCCACCGCGGAATACCGTGCCGCCCAGGCCGCGGCCCAGGCGGCCAAGGCCGGCGAGGGGCAAACCTCGACGGTGCGCGCCTACACCACGCTGACCGCGCCGTTTTCCGGCGTGGTCATGGCGCGCCACGTGGAAGTCGGGGAAATGGCCACGCCAGGCAAGCCGCTGATGACGGGCTTCGACCCCAACGACCTGCGCGTCGTCGCCAGCATTCCCCAGTTCAAGCTGGCCGAAATCCAGAAATCCGCCAAGGCCTCGGTGGAGATTCCATCGCTCAACAAATGGATCGAAGCCAAGGGCATTACGGTGCTGCCCTCCGCCGACACTGCCACCCACACCGTCAAGGTGCGCCTTGACCTGCCGCAGCAACTGGGCGCCGGCGTCATTCCGGGCATTTACGCCCGCGCCTATTTCGCCACTGGCGAGGCGCGCAAACTGGTCATTCCAAATTCCGCGGTACTGCGCCGCTCGGAGATCACCGGCGTCTATGTGGTCGACGCCAAGGAGCGCGTCAGCCTGCGCCAGGTGCGCCTGGGCGATCCCACGCCGCAGGGCGAGGTTGAGGTGCTGGCCGGCCTCAATCCCGGCGACGTCATCGCGCTCGATCCGGTCAAGGCCGGCATCTACGCCAAACGCAACAGCCAATAACAAGCCACGGAACGGGCGCAAACATGGGCATCTCGGGACGCATTGCCAAATTCTTCCTGCATTCGCAGCTGACGCCGCTGATCGCGCTGACGGCCGCGATGCTCGGCCTGTTCGCCATCGCGGTGACGCCGCGCGAGGAAGAGCCGCAGATCAACGTCACCATGGCCAACGTGTTCATCCCGTTTGCGGGCGCCTCGGCAAGGGACGTCGAGCAGCTGGTGGCCAATCCCGCCGAGCAGGTGCTATCGCAGATCGCCGGTATCGAGCACATCTATTCCGTTTCGAAACCGGGCATGGCCATCCTCACCGTACAGTACAAGGTCGGCGAGGATCGCACCCAGGCGCTGGTGCGGCTGTATGACACGATACAGGCGAACCGTGACTGGGTTTCACCCAACCTCGGCGTGGGCGAGCCCATCATCAAGCCCACCGGCATCGACGACGTGCCGATTGTCACCCTCACTCTGTGGACACGCGACGAATCGCGCGGCGCATTCGAGCTGCAGCAGATCGCGCATGCCGCCGAAATCGAGCTCAAGCGCATCGCCGGCACCCGAGAGGTCTACACCGTGGGCGGCCCCGACAACGTGGTGCGCGTGATCATGGATCCCGAGCGCATGGCGGCTTTCCGCGTGTCCGCGCAGGACATTCGCGACGCCTTGCAGGTTTCCAACGCCTCGCAGCCCTCCGGCACGCTGACCTCGGATAACCAGGAAATCCTCGTCCAGACCGGCACCTTCCTGACCGGCCCCGGCGACGTTAAACAGCTGGTGGCGGGGGTATACCAGGGCCGCCCGGTGTTCCTCAGCGATATCGCGAAGGTTGTCGCCGGCCCCAACCAGCCTTCCAATTACGTCTGGTTCGGCGCAGGCCAGGGCGGCCAGCACGCCAGGCTCGCCGGCCAGACTTCCCCCGCCGTCACGCTCGCCGTATCCAAGAAGCCGGGGGAGAACGCCGTCGACATCGCGCAGAAGGTCATCGAGCGCGTGCAGTCGCTGAAGGGCGCGATCATTCCGGAGGGCGTCGAGGTCAGCGTCACGCGCGACTACGGCGCCACCGCCAACGACAAGGCCAAGAAGCTGATCCAGAAATTGATTTTCGCCACCGCCTCGGTCGTGCTGCTGGTGCTGTGGGCGCTGGGCCGTCGCGAAGCCGTCATTGTCGGCACGGCGGTGCTGCTGACGCTCGCCGCGACGCTGTTCGCCTCCTGGGCCTGGGGCTTCACCCTCAACCGCGTGTCCTTGTTCGCGCTGATTTTCTCCATCGGCATCCTGGTGGACGACGCCATCGTGGTGGTGGAAAACATCCACCGGCGCACCGCGCTCGACCACGACGGCATGGACGCCATCATCCCACGCGCAGTGGACGAAGTCGGCGGCCCCCCCATCCTCGCCACCCTCACCGTGATCGCGGCGCTGCTGCCGATGGCCTTCGTCACCGGCCTCATGGGCCCGTACATGAGCCCGATTCCGATCAACGCCAGCATCGGCATGCTGATCTCGCTCGCCATCGCTTTCATCGTCACGCCCTGGCTCGCTTTCAAGCTGCTGAAAAATCTCTCCCACCATGAATCCGGGAACGACAGGCTGCTCGGGCTGTTCCGGAAATGGCTCACGCCTTTCCTGGGCGGCGCGTCCGGCAGGGCCATGCGCAAGAAACTCTGGCTTGGCATCGGCGCCGCCATTCTGGTTTCGGTTTCGCTGGCGGTGGTCAAGCTGGTCATCCTGAAAATGCTGCCCTTCGACAACAAGTCCGAGTTCCAGGTCGTGGTCGACATGCCGGTCGGCACCCCGCTGGAAAAGACCGCCCAGGTGCTGCAGGAGATGGGGCAGGTACTGGGCGGGATCAACGAAGTCGCGGACTACCAGGCCTACGCCGGCAACGCCTCACCCATCAACTTCAATGGCCTCGTGCGCCAGTACTACCTGCGCAGCGGGCCCGAGGTCGGCGACCTCCAGGTCAACCTGATCGACAAGCACGAACGCGACCGCAAGAGTCACGAAATCGCCCAGGCCGTGCGCCCGCTCCTGGAAGAAGTAGCCAGGAAACATGGCGCCGACGTCAAGGTCGTGGAAGTGCCGCCCGGCCCGCCGGTCATGTCACCCATCGTCGCAGAGGTCTACGGCCCGGACTACGAAGCGCAGATGAAAGTGGCCAAGGAAGTGCGCAAGGTGTTCGAGAAGACCGAGGGCATCGTCGCCATCGACGACACCGTGGAGGACGACGCCCGGCGCTTCGTCCTCAAGGTTCTGCAGAACAAGGCCGCGCTCGCCGGCATTTCCCAGAAGGACATCGTTGCCGTGATGAAGATGGGCCTCTCGGGCGAGAATGTCACGCCGATCCATGGCGGCACCTCAAAGTACGAGATTCCCGTGCGCATCACCCTCGCGCCCGAACGTCAGAACAGCCTGAGCGAACTGCTGAAACTCAACGTGCGTGGCGCCAGCGGCAATCTCGTGCCCCTGTCGGAACTCGTCGAGGTGGTGCCTTCCGAGCGCGAAAAGACCATCTACCACAAGGACCTGCTGCCCGTTGTTTTCGTCGTCGGCGACATGGGCGGCAAGCTCGATTCGCCGCTGTATGGGTTATTCGGCATGCGCGGCGAGCTTTCCGGGCGCGCACTAAAAGAGGGCGGCACGCTGGGCGAATATTTCATCCGCCAACCCGCCGATCCTTATGCCGGCTTCAGCATCAAATGGGACGGCGAGTGGCAGGTCACCTATGAGACCTTCCGCGACATGGGCATCGCCTACGCCGTCGGCCTTGTGCTGATCTACCTGCTGGTGGTGGCGCAGTTCGGGTCCTACGTGACGCCGCTCGTGATCATGGCGCCGATCCCGCTCACCATCATCGGCGTCATGCCCGGCCATGCGCTGCTGGGCGCGCAGTTCACCGCCACCTCGATGATCGGCATGATCGCGCTGGCCGGCATCATCGTGCGCAACTCCATCCTGCTGGTGGATTTCATCAACCAGCAGGTTCGCGACGGCGTGGACTTCCAGGAAGCTGTGATCCTCGCCGGCGCCACCCGCGCCAAGCCCATCGTGCTGACCGGCGTGGCCGCCATGATGGGCGCCTTCTTCATTCTCGACGACCCGATTTTCTCCGGTCTCGCGGTGTCGCTGATTTTCGGAATTTTTGTATCCACCCTGCTCACCCTGGTGGTGATTCCCGTGCTGTACTACGCCGCGAATTTCGGGAAGTTCGCACAAACCCAAGGAGAACTGCATGTCCGTTGAACGCATCGTCCGCATCGTTGCGGGTTTTTTCATTCTGTTGTCGCTGGCGCTGGCGCATTTTTCCGGCACTGCCGACCTGTCGCAGCTTTCCTGGCTTTGGTTCACCGCCTTCGTCGGCCTCAACCTGTTCCAGTCCGGCTTCACCCGCTTCTGCCCGCTCGCAACCATCCTGAAAAAGGCGGGTGTCAGGGAAGGCGGCAACTGCTGCTCCTGAATACGGCGTTCTGATCGAAACCGGCAGGGGCTGATAAAATAGTCCCTGTTTTTTCGTTTACCCCAAGACACTGATGGAATTCGTTCAAAACAACCTTCTGCTCGTGGTCGCCGCCGCAGCGAGCGGAATCATGCTGCTCTGGTCGTTCTTCGGCAGGCGCGTTTCCGGCATCAATGAAGTGAACACGACGGAAGCCACCCGGCTGATGAACGACGAGGCACTGCTGCTGGACGTGCGCGAAGACAATGAATGGGCGGTGGGCCGCCTGCCCAATGCCATGCATATCCGTCTGGGCGAGCTGTCCAAGCGCGTTTCCGAACTGGAAAAATACAAGGACAAGCCCATCGTGGTCTACTGCCGTTCCGGCCACCGCTCCGCCCGTGCATGCGCGCTGCTGAAAAGATCCGGTTTCAGCAACCCCAACAACCTCGCCGGCGGCATCGTGGCCTGGGAACAGGCCAACCTCCCCATCACCCGCAAATAAGCCTAGACATGCAAAAAGTCACCATGTATTGCACCGCCGTGTGCCCCTATTGCGTCGCCGCCGAGCGGCTCCTCAAGTCCAAGGGCGTGGACGCCATCGACAAAATCCGCGTGGATGTCGAACCCCACCAGCGCGAGGAAATGATGAACAAGACCGGCCGTCGCACCGTGCCGCAGATCTACATCGGCGAAACCCACGTCGGCGGCTTCGACGACCTTTCCGCGCTGGACAAGGCCGGCGGCCTGGCCCCCCTGCTGAACGCCGCTTGAGTTGGGCGTGTTCGCCCGCATCTCCAGGATAATGTTTTGTTCTGGAGATACCCCGCATGGAACTTGCCTGCCCCAGCTGCGCCGCAGTCAACCGCGTGCCGGATAACCGCCTCGCCGAACATCCTCAATGCGGCAAATGCGGCGCCGCCCTGCTGCCCGGCAGGCCCGTCGACCTGGGCGCCGCAAGTTTTCCGAAATTCATCGAACGTTCCGGCCTGCCGGTAGTGGCGGATTTCTGGGCGCCCTGGTGCGGGCCGTGCAAGATGTTTGCTCCCGTATTCAGCCAGGTGGCGGCCGAGCTCAACACGCGCTACCGTTTCGCCAAGGTCAACACCGAAGCCGAGCAGGGTCTGGCCGCGCAATACGGCATCCGCAGCATCCCCACCCTCGCCATTTTCAGCAACGGCCGCGAGGTCACGCGCCTGTCGGGCGCGCTCGACGCCGCCAATCTCAAACGCTGGCTGGCGCAAAGCGTTTAAGCAAGCATGTACAGGCGGGTTAAAATACCGCCTGTTTCGTTTTAAACCAATCAGGGAGCGCCGACATGGCCGAAGAGCAGCAACCCTCTCAAGTCGTTTTCCAGATAGACAAGATCTACGTCAAGGATCTCTCGGTAGAGGTGCCCAATGCGCCCGCCGTCTTCCTGGAGCGCGAAGCCCCCGAGATTTCCGTCGACCTCGGCACCTACAGCACCGCCGTTGGCACAGACGTGTTTGAAAGCACCATCAAGATAACCGTTACCGCAAAGCTGCGCGACAAGACCATGTTCCTGGTCGAGTGTGAGCAGGCAGGGCTTTTCCGGATTGCCGGACTGCCGCAGGACCAGCTTTCCATGGCATTGGGCATCGGCTGCCCCAACATCATTTTTCCGTATGCCCGCGAAACGATTTCCGACGTGGTCCTGCGCGCCGGATTCCCGCCGCTGCAGCTTGCACCGTTCAACTTCGAAGGCGAGTTCCTTCGCCAGCAGCAGATGGCCGCAGGGCAGGCGCAACCGGGCCAGGCCCAGTGAAAATGCGCACAGGCGCGGCGGCAATCCTGTTGCTGATGCTTGCGGCGCCCGCTTCGGCGCTGGAGTTCGTCACCACGCGGCAGCCCGCCATCCTGTATGACGCCCCCTCGATAACCGCGACCAAGGTGACAGTCGTCAGCGCCGGCTATCCGCTTGAAAAGCTGGTTGCCTCAGCCGGGTGGGTCAAGGTTCGGGACGATGCCGGCAAACTGGCCTGGATCGAGGAAACCGCGCTTGGCGGCAAACGCACCGTGCTGGTCATGGTCCCGGCTATCGAGGCCAGGGAAAACCCGACTGAAGATGCCGCGGTACGCTTTCGCGCAGCCCGCAGCGTAGTCCTGGAACTGCTGCCCGGCCAGAATGGCGGCTGGGCCAAGGTGCAACACGCCAGCGGCCAGCAGGGCTACGTGCACATTCGCGACGTGTGGGGGATGTGACGTGCCAGCTGCGAGCGAACGCATGAAAATCGCCGTGGTGGGCGCCGGCGCCTGGGGCAGCGCGCTGGCCGTGCATTTTGCCGCGCGCCACGAGGTCACCCTGTGGACACGCAGCGAAGCGCATGCGCTGGCCATGGCCGGCGAACGCCAGAACGCGCGCTACCTGCCGGGCGTCGCCCTGCCTGACGCGCTGCGTCTGGAACACCGCCTCGACGAGTCGATTCGTCATACCCAGCTGCTGCTGGTCGCCGTGCCCAGCGGCGCATTGCGCGCCCTGCTCAAACAGGTCGCGGAGGCAGGCGTTCACTGCCCGCTGATCTGGGTATGCAAGGGCTTTGAGGCGGGCACCGGCAAACTGCCGCACGAAATCGTCGCGGAGCTGCTGCCGGGCATTCCCAGCGGCGTGCTGTCGGGCCCCAGCTTCGCGATCGAGGTCGCGCAAGGCCTGCCGACCGCGATGACCCTCGCCTCGCACCATGCCGGCATCACGCACGACATCGCGCCGCGCCTGCATGGCGGGACGCTGCGCATCTACACGTCCAGCGATGTCGTGGGCATCGAGCTGGGCGGCGCCATCAAGAACGTCATCGCCATCGCCGCCGGCATTTCCGACGGTCTCGGGTTCGGCCACAACGCGCGCGCCGCGCTGATCACCCGCAGCCTGGCAGAAATCACGCGCCTGGGCATGTCCCTCGGCGGCCACATGGAAACCTTCATGGGACTCTCGGGCATGGGCGACCTCATCCTCACCTGCACCGGCGACTTGTCGCGCAACCGCCAGGTCGGCTTGCGCCTCGCCAGGGGCGAAACGCTGCAAGACATCGTTGCAAGCCTCGGCCATGTGGCTGAAGGTGTCACCACTGCGCCGGAAGTGCTGAGGCTGGCCGAGCGCCAGGGTGTCGACATGCCGATCACGCGCGCGGTCAACCAGGTGCTGCATGAAGGGCTTTCGCCGCGCCAGGCCGTGGAAGACCTCTTGCACCGCAACCAGAAGGCAGAAGGCCCGCGCCCGTGATCGACGCCGCCGTACAGGCGCTCGCCGGGGAAGGCTGGTGCGCCCTGCCCGGTTTTCTCTCCGAGGATCTGACCCGGCAACTGGCCGAAGACGCCCGGGTATTTTACGAATCCGGACAATTCCACCCCGCCGCCACCGGACAGGGGGCGCAGCGAGAAGTGCGCGCAGGGCTGCGCGACGACGCCATCGCCTGGCTGGGCGAGATTCCCGACAGCCCGGCACAGCGCGAGTATCTGGCGCGCATGGAAGACCTGCGACTGGCCGCCAACCGCGAACTGCAACTGGGCCTGTTCGACCTCGAAGCGCATTTTGCGCGCTACCCTGCCGGCGCGCGTTACCAAAAACACCTCGACGTATTCAGGCAGGACAGCCGGCGCGCCTTGTCGGTGATCTGCTACCTGAACCCGGACTGGCGCGAAACCGACGGCGGCCAGCTGCGCATTTACCTCGGCGAAAACGGCGACGGGCCTTGCGCCGACATTCGGCCAGAAGGCGGCACGCTTGCCTGTTTTCTCAGCCACCGTTTCGTGCACGAAGTGCTGCCCGCAACCCGTCAAAGGCTCAGTCTGACAGGCTGGTTCAGACGACGCGGCTGAAGTTTCATCAAGATCAATTCAGCGCTCTGCCGCAATCAATACTCAAAGCGCATGCCTCCGTTTTATCCGACACCCAATGGCCGAAAAACCATAAACAAATTTAATTTGTGATGCGCTGTTTCTTGACCACGATGAATAAAACTAATGTTCAACAAAACAAGGAAAAACCATGACCCCGCTCTTCATGCGCATTACTGCCCGCATCAGCATCGCGCTCATGCTGGGTTTCACCCTCCCCCTGCAAACGGCGCAGGCCGCCATGCTCGGCACCAGTCAGGTTGCGGCCCAGGTCAGCCCTGATCAGCGTGCGCGCGTAAACGATTTTCTTGAGCGCCAGGACGTCCGCCAGGCCCTGGAAAATTACGGCGTCAGCCCGGCAGATGCGAAAGCGCGCGTCGCCGCAATGACCGATGAGGAAATCGCCAGCCTGGACAAGAAGATCGGCGATCTGCCCGCAGGCGGTGATGCCGGCATACTCGGCGTTCTGTTCGCGATTTTCATCATCCTGCTGATTACCGACATACTCGGCCTGACCAAGATCTTCCCCTTCACGCGCCCGGTTCGCTAACCTGGTGGGGTTTGATCGAAGCGCCCGCTGGTTAGCGGGCGCTGTTTTTCTTGGCGCCCGTCGATTTACGGGCGCGGTGTTTCTGTTGAGCCTGCTGGGGTGCGCC
>DAIMZB010000048.1:0-11678 GCA_036734185.1 Thiobacillaceae bacterium
ACCACGGCAGGCTGGGCTTCCTCACCGACATCACGGTGGGCAACATGGAAGTCGAACTCTCCCGCATGCTCGCCGGAGAATACGACGCCGAAGAGCGCATCCTGCTGACCGCTTCGCTGGAGCGCGGCGACGGCACCCGTCAGGAAGCCGCGGCCTTCAATGACGTGGTGGTGAGCAAGGCCGGCACCGGGCGTCTGATCGAGTTCGAAGTCATCATCGACAACGAGTTTGTCTATACCCAGCGCTCCGACGGACTGGTGGTCACCACGCCCACCGGCTCCACGGCGTATGCCATGTCGGCCGGCGGGCCGATTCTCTATCCCACGATGGAGGCCATCGCGCTGGTGCCCATCTGCCCGCACACCCTGTCGGCGCGGCCGATCGTGGTGAGCAGCCAGTCGCGGGTGGACATCATCATTCACCACGCCGACGATGCGCGCGTGCACTTCGATGGCCAGAACTACTTCGATCTGCAGAAAGGCGACAAGCTCGGCATTTGCCGCATGCCCCACAACGTCACGCTGCTGCATCCCAAGCATTACAGCTACTACGACACGCTGCGCCAGAAATTGCACTGGGGCAAGCAGATCTGATGCTGCACGCCCTGTCCATTCGCGATTTTGTGCTGGTCGAATCGCTGGACCTGGAGTTCGCTCGCGGCATGACCGTGCTGACCGGGGAGACCGGCGCCGGCAAATCCATTCTGGTCGACGCGCTGTCCCTGGTGCTGGGCGACCGTGCCGAGTCGTCCGTGGTGCGAAATGCAGCCAGGCGTGCGGAAATCAGCGCCGAATTCGAGCTCGGGAGCCTGCCTGCCGTACAGGCGTGGCTCAGTGACAACGGCCTGGAAGCCGAGCCGGGGACGTGCCTGTTGCGACGGGTCGTGGAGGCGGAGGGACGCAGCCGCGCCTTCATCAACGGCTCACCCGTGACCCTTGCGCAATTGCGCGAACTGGGCGAACAGCTGGTCGACATCCACGGCCAGCATGCCCACCATGCGCTGCTGAAAGCCTCGGTGCAGCGCGAGCTGCTGGACGAATTCGCCGGCGCCCGTGCTGAGGCGGCCGCCACCCTGCAGGCCTGGCAGGCCTGGCAGGCCGCAACCAGGCGCCTGCAGGCCGCGCGCGAACAGGCCGGCGCCCGGCTGCTGGAAAAAGAGGGGCTTGAGGCGGCGCTGGCCGAGGTCGGCCCGCTGCTGGAGGATTTGCGCGCCTGGGACGACATGCAGGCGGAGCATGGCCGCCAGGCCCACATGTCGAACCTGATCGAGTCCGGCGCGCAGCTGCTGGCCGGGCTCGAGGACGAGGAAGACGGAGTGCTGCGCCGTCTTGGCCGGCTGCACGGGCTCATCCAGGACATGCTGGAAAAAGATCCCGGCCTGGCCGAAGAGCGCGGCCTGTTCGATGCGGCGATCAGCAATCTTGAAGAAGCCCGGCACGGCATCCGCCGTTATGCCGACCGCCTGAGTCTGGATCCCGAGCGGCTCGCCGAGCTCGACCGCCGCATTGCCGAAGTGCATCGCGTTTCGCGCAAGCACAGGCTGAGCGCATCGGAATTGCTGGAACGGCATGCCGCGTGGCTGGCTCAGCTGGCGTCCCTGGCGGCCGAGGACGACATCGAGGCCCTCGAAGCCGAAGCCGACCATACTCAAAAGGCCTATCTGGCCGAGGCCGGGAAACTGTCGGCCATGCGCCGGCAGGCCGCGGTGCGGCTTGCCAAAACAATCAGCCAGACCATGGCGGAATTGTCGCTTGGCGATGGGCGATTCGAGGTCCGGCTTGCTGCCTGCGAACCGCATTCGCATGGCCTGGAGGAAGTCGCCTTTCTGGTCGCGAGCCACAGCTCGTTGCAGCCAGGGCCGCTCGACAAGGTTGCCTCGGGCGGAGAACTGTCTCGCGTCAGCCTGGCCATTCAGACCGCGCTGTCGGCACAGGCCGGCGTACCGACGCTGATCTTTGACGAAGTCGATGTCGGCATTGGCGGCGCCGTGGCCGAGGCCGTGGGACGCCGCCTTGCACAGGTGGCCTCGAACAGGCAGGTGCTGGTCGTCACCCACTTGCCGCAGGTGGCGGCGCATGGCCACCAGCACATGCGGGTCAGCAAGATTGCCGGCTCGGACAGGGTCATCAGCCAGGTGGCGCCCTTGAACAGCGAAGAGCGGGTGAAGGAGATCGCGCGCATGCTGGGCGGGCGTGAAATCACGGAAACCACCCTCAGCCACGCGCGCGAGATGCTGGACAAGGTCGCTTCGCCCAAGGCGTCCGGCGGCCGCAAGAAATCGGCCTGATTACTTCTTGAGGCGGTGCGGGCAGGCGGTTTTCGTGCAGTCCACGTAGATCTGCAGGGAATGGTCGTGGATGGTGAATCCGCGCGATTCGGCGATTTTTTTCTGGCGTTTTTCGATTTCGGCGTCGTAGAACTCTTCCACGCGACCGCATTGCATGCACACCAGGTGGTCGTGGTGTTCGCCTTCGTTGAGCTCGAACACCGCTTTGTCGCTGTCGAAGTGGTGCCGCATCAAGAGGCCAGCCTGCTCGAACTGGGTCAGCACCCGGTAGACCGTGGCCAGGCCGATGTCCTGCCCCTCGTCCTTGAGCAGCGAATAGACCTCTTCCGCCGTCATGTGGCGCTTGTTGCTGTGCTCGAACAGGTCGAGGATTTTCAGCCGGGGCAGGGTGGCCTTGAGCCCGATGCTCTTCAGATCGCTGGGGTGGCTCATGCAGGACTCCGAAATCAAGTTTGAAACTCAGTTATCATAACGCTTTTGCGACTTCTGCCTGGAGTGGATCGTTGAAAGTCCTGCTTCTTTTTCCGCTCGTTCTGGTTCTGGCGGCGTGTTCCTCGGTAAATTTGCCGATTTCCCCCTATCGCATCGATGTGCAGCAGGGCAATGCGCTCGAACAGGAGTCCGTCGACAAGCTCAAGATCGGGCTCAGCCGCTCGCAGGTGCGCTTCCTGCTGGGTACGCCGCTGCTGGTCGACCCCTTCCGCGGCAATCGTTGGGACTATGTCTACAACTACCGCAAGGCTGGCAAACTGACCGAGAAGCGGCGCCTGGTGCTTTATTTCGAGGGCGACGCGCTGGCGCGCATCGAATCTGAAGGGCTGTCGATCAAGGGCGAAGAAGTCCAGCCTGCGGAGGCGTCGTCCGCCCAGGCGGTGCCGGCACCCGCCGCCGCACAGCCTGCGCCTGCCGCGCTCCCGGAAAAGGCGTCCGCCAAGGCCGCTGCGCCCGCCGCAGCAACCAGCGCTCCCGAGACATCGATCGTTCGTCCGCTTGCCGCCGAGCCAGGACAGCCGGTAAAACCGGCGGCACGGGTTGTGGCGACAGAGACTTCGACTGAGCCCATGGTTTTGCAGCCTGAACTCAATGTCCAGGCTATCAAGCCCGATGCCAGGCCCGGATTTCCGGATGCCGCCGCCGGCACTACGCGCGAAGCCGTGATCGCCGCGCTCAATGCCTGGGCGCAAGCCTGGCGATCGAGCGACGAGGTAGCCTATTTTGCCGCCTATGCCGACAGCTTCCGGCCCGCGGGCGGGCAGACCCGGGAGGAATGGGAAAAGCGCCACCGATTGTTGCTGGGCGTTTCGGGCAAGGTGGATCTGCAGATTGAAAGCGTGGCTGTAAAGATTGTGAGCGAGGACCGTGCGCAAGCCAGCTTCAGGCAGTTTTATCGCTCCGGTACTTACCGCGACGCGGTCGTCAAACAGCTGAAATTCGTACGCGTCGGCAACCGCTGGATGATCGAGGAAGAAAATGTGCTTTCCACGATCAAGGGAGGTAAATGAGCGCCTTGAAAACGGTCATTGCCGGGGTGTCCGGCCGCATGGGCCGGGCCTTGCTTGAGTCCGTGGCGGCCGATCCCGCCTGCGTGCTGCATGGTGCGCTGGATCGCGCCGGTAGTGCGGCGCTGGGCCAGGATGCCGGCATCTATGGCGGTGCGCGCGTTGGTGTTTCGATCACGGACGACGTTTCCGGCACGCTGGCCGGCGCCGACGTGCTGGTGGACTTTACCCGCCCGGAGGCGACCCTTGCCTATCTTGACGCCTGTCGCAAATCCGGCGTCAACCTCATTATCGGCACCACGGGTTTCGATGCGGCCGGCCAGGCTGCGATTGAAGCCGCCGCCAAAGACATTGGCATCGTTTTCGCACCCAATTTCAGCGTGGGCGTGAACCTGCTCATGCAGCTCGCCGAAACCGCCGCGCGCGTGCTGTCCGAGGGCTATGACATCGAAATCGTCGAGGCCCACCATCGCCACAAGGTGGACGCGCCTTCCGGCACCGCGCTCGGCATTGGCCGGGCCGTTGCCTGCGCGCTCGGGCGCGATCTCAAAAGCTGTGCCGTGTATGGCCGCGAAGGCGTGACGGGAGAGCGCAAACCGGACACGATAGGATTTGCCACCGTGCGCGGCGGCGACATTGTTGGCGACCACACCCTGCTGTTCGCCGGCATCGGCGAGCGCGTCGAGCTCACGCACAAGGCCAGCAGCCGCGCCACCTTTGCGCAGGGCGCGCTGCGCGCGGCGAAATGGCTGCAGGGGCGGGGGGCGGGCCTCTATGACATGCGCGACGTCCTGGGTTTGAAGTAACTATCTGCAACAAGGTTTTGCAATGAACAAAGTCAAGGTTTACAGCACCGGTACCTGCCCGATCTGCGTCAAGGCCAAGGCCTTTCTGGACAAGCGCGGCATTGGTTACGACGAAGTCCGCATCGATCTCGACCGCGAGGCCATGCGCGAGTTCTCGGTGGTGACCAACGGCGCGCGCACCGTGCCGCAGATCGTGGTCGACGGCAACTGCATCGGCGGCTTCACGGAGCTCACCGAATTGCACATGGATGGCGGGCTCGACCACTTAATTCCCTGATTTTTGCGCAGAAAACTGCGCGGTTGCGTTGCCGTGGCACGGCGCGCACGGTATAATTCTCTCTCAATTCGGGTGGGCCGGTTAAAACCGCACTTGCCCTGTCTCACGTACCCTGCAAATTTTTGGAGTTCCCTGTGCCAAAGGCCCAGCCCGCCCTTCTTGCGCTTGCCGATGGCTCGGTGTTTCGCGGACTTTCCATCGGCGCCGACGGCATCACGACCGGCGAGGTGGTGTTCAATACCGCGCTCACCGGGTATCAGGAAATATTGACCGACCCGTCCTATACCCGCCAGATCGTCACGCTGACCTATCCGCACATCGGCAATTACGGCATCAGTCCGGAAGATGTTGAGGCGGACCGACCTTATGCCGCTGGTCTGGTGGTGCGCGACGTGCCGCGCCTGCATTCGAATTTTCGCGCCAATCAGTCGCTGAGCGAGTACCTGGTCAGCCACAACATCGTGGCCATTGCCGACATCGATACCCGTCGGCTCACTCGCATCCTGCGGGAAAAGGGCGCGCAGAACGGCTGCATCATGGCCGGCCGCGTCGACGAGGCGGAAGCGCTGTCCAATGCCCGCGCTTTCCCCGGCCTTGCCGGCATGGACCTGGCGCAGGTGGTGACCACCCCGCAGAAATACGAGTGGAACGAAGGCGAGTGGAAACTTGGCGAGGGCTATGTGCCGCCCGCGCAGGACAAGTTCCATGTCGTCGCCTACGATTACGGCGTCAAGCGCAACATCCTGCGCATGCTGGCCTCGCGCGGCTGCCGCCTGACCGTGGTGCCGGCCAAGACCCCGGCATCCGAAGTGCTGGCCATGAAGCCGGACGGCGTGTTCTTTTCCAACGGTCCCGGCGACCCGGAGCCTTGCGACTATGCGATCCAGGCCATCCGCGACATCATCGACAGCAAGACGCCGATGTTCGGTATCTGCCTCGGCCACCAGCTCCTGGGCCTGGCTTCCGGCGCCCGGACCATCAAGATGAAGTTCGGCCACCATGGCGCCAACCATCCGGTGAAGGACCTGGAAACCGGACGCGTCGCGATCACCAGCCAGAACCACGGCTTCGCGGTAGACGCCGCCACCTTGCCGGCCAACCTCAAGCCGACCCACGTCTCGCTGTTCGACAACAGCCTGCAGGGCCTTGCCCGCACCGATGCCCCGGCGTTTTCCTTCCAGGGGCACCCGGAAGCCAGCCCCGGCCCGCATGACGTCAGTTATTTGTTCGACCGCTTTGTGTCCCTGATGGAAAGCGCTCAGGGAAAGAATCCGCGCTGATATGCCAAAAAGAACAGACATCCACAGCATCCTCATCATCGGCGCCGGCCCCATCATCATCGGCCAGGCATGCGAGTTCGACTATTCCGGCGCGCAGGCCTGCAAGGCGCTGAAGGAAGAGGGATACAAGGTCATCCTGGTCAACTCCAACCCGGCGACCATCATGACCGACCCTGACATGGCGGACGTGACCTACATCGAGCCGATCACCTGGCAGGTGGTGGCGAAGATCATCGAGAAGGAGCGCCCGGACGCGCTGCTGCCGACCATGGGCGGGCAGACCGCGCTCAACTGCGCGCTCGATCTGGCCAAGCACGGCGTGCTGGAAAAATTCAACGTCGAAATGATCGGCGCCAAGAAGGAAGCCATCGACAAGGCCGAGGACCGCGAAAAGTTCAAGCAGGCCATGACCAAGATCGGCCTGGGCTCCGCGCGCTCGGGCATTGCCCACAGCATGGAAGAGGCCAAGCAGGTTCAGGCCGGCCTGGGCTTCCCGGTCATCATCCGCCCGTCCTTCACCATGGGCGGCACCGGTGGCGGCATTGCCTACAACATGGACGAGTTCGTCGAGATCTGCACCCGCGGCCTCGAAGCATCGCCCACGCACGAACTGCTGATCGAGGAATCGCTGATCGGCTGGAAAGAATACGAGATGGAGGTGGTGCGCGACTGCAAGGACAACTGCATCATCATCTGCTCGATCGAGAACTTTGATCCCATGGGCGTGCACACCGGCGACTCCATCACGGTGGCGCCGGCGCAGACGCTCACGGACAAGGAATATCAGATCATGCGCGACGCCAGCCTGGCGGTATTGCGCGAGATCGGTGTTGATACGGGCGGCTCCAACGTGCAGTTCTCCATCAACCCGGCCGACGGCCGCATGGTGGTGATCGAGATGAACCCGCGCGTGTCCCGCTCCTCGGCGCTGGCCTCCAAGGCCACCGGTTTCCCCATCGCCAAGGTGGCAGCCAAGCTGGCGGTTGGCTATACCCTGGACGAGCTCGCCAACGACATCACCGGCGGCGCGACCCCGGCCTCGTTCGAGCCCTCGATCGATTACGTGGTCACCAAGATTCCGCGCTTCGCCTTCGAGAAATTCCCCCACGCCAACAGCCGCCTGACCACACAGATGAAGTCGGTGGGCGAGGTGATGGCCATTGGCCGCACCTTCCAGGAATCGCTGCAAAAAGCGCTGCGCGGACTTGAAGTCGGCGCCGACGGCCTCGATGAAAAGACCACGGACGAGGACACCATCGAGGCCGAGCTGGGGGATCCGGGCGCCGAGCGCATCTGGTATGTGGCGGACGCTTTCCGCATCGGCATGAGCCTGGACGAGATCCACCAGCTCACCCACATCGACCCCTGGTTCCTGCACATGATTCAGGAGATCGTCGAGACCGAAAACGAACTCAAGTCGAAGAAGCTGGCCGACCTGGACAAGGACACGCTGTGGCGCCTGAAGCGCATGGGCTTTTCCGACCGCCGCCTGGCCAGGCTGCTTGGCACCGACCAGCATGCCGTGCGCGCGCGCCGCAATGAACTGGGCGTGCATCCGGTTTACAAGCGGGTGGATACCTGCGCCGCAGAATTCGCCACGCCCACTGCCTACATGTATTCGACCTACGAGGAAGAGTGCGAGGCGAAACCGACTGATCGCAAGAAGATCATGGTACTGGGCGGCGGACCGAACCGCATTGGCCAGGGCATCGAATTCGACTACTGCTGCGTGCATGCCGCCTTCGCCATGAAGGAAGACGGCTACGAAACCATCATGGTTAACTGCAACCCGGAGACCGTGTCCACCGACTATGACACCTCCGACCGCCTGTACTTCGAGCCGCTGACGCTGGAAGACGTGCTGGAAGTGGTGCGCATCGAGAAGCCGGTCGGCGTGATCGTGCAATACGGCGGCCAGACCCCGCTCAAGCTGGCACGCGATCTGGAGAAGAACGGCGTGCCCATCATCGGCACCACGCCGGACATGATCGACGCCGCCGAAGACCGCGAGCGCTTCCAGAAAATGCTACACGAGCTGGGCCTGCGGCAGCCGCCCAACCGCACCGCGCGCAACCCGGAAGACGCCCTGCGACTGGCCGAGGAAATCGGCTACCCATTGGTTGTTCGTCCTTCCTACGTGCTGGGCGGGCGCGCCATGGAGATCGTCCGCGAAGAGGCCGATCTCAAGCGCTACATGACCGAGGCAGTGAAGGTCTCGAACGACTCGCCGGTGCTGCTGGACCGTTTCCTCGATGACGCCATCGAGGTGGATGTCGACGCGCTGTCCGACGGCAAGGACGTGCTGATCGGCGGCATCATGCAGCACATCGAACAGGCCGGCGTGCATTCGGGCGACTCTGCCTGTTCTCTGCCCCCCTACAGCCTGAGCAAGAAAATCCAGGACCAGCTGCGCAGCCAGACCGTTGCCATGGCCAGGGCGCTCAACGTGGTGGGCCTGATGAACGTGCAGTTCGCCATCCAGGGCGACACCATCTACGTGCTGGAAGTGAACCCGCGCGCTTCGCGTACCGTGCCTTTCGTGTCCAAGGCCATCGGCGCGCCGCTCGCCAAGGTGGCTGCGCGCTGCATGGCCGGTCAGACCCTTGCCAGCCAGAACATGACCATCGAGCGCATTCCGCCGTACTACTCGGTGAAGGAAGCGGTGTTCCCGTTCCGCAAGTTCCCTGGCGTCGACCCCATGCTCGGCCCCGAAATGAAGTCCACCGGCGAAGTCATGGGCGTGGGCGCAACTTTTGCCGAGGCGTTTGTCAAATCGCAGATTGGCACCGGCGAAACCCTGCCGTCCAAGGGCAAGGTCTTCATCAGTGTGCGTACCGTGGATCGCCCGCAGGCGGCAGAACTGGCCAGGGGATTCCATGATCTTGGTTTTGCCGTGCTGGCCACCCGCGGCACGGGCCAGGCCATCGCCGATGCCGGCACGCCGGTGACCATCGTCAACAAGGTCACCGAAGGCCGGCCCAATATTGTCGACATGATCAAGAACAACGAGGTCAGCCTGATCATCAACGTAGTGGACGACAAGCGCGCCGTGAAGGACTCTTACGCCATTCGCGCCGAGGCGCTGGCCCGCCGCGTGGCCTATTTCACTACACTGGCAGGAGCCCGCGCAGCCTGCGTCGGCATGGGGCATTCCCAGGAACTGCAGGTTTATCCGCTGCAGTCGCTCCACCAGAACATGCAGTAAGGAGCCGGTTCAGTGAGCAAGACACCTTTGACCGTGGTCGGCGCGGAAATGCTGAAAGCCGAGTTGCATAACCTGAAAACCGTGCAGCGGCCAGCCGTTATCCAGGCCATCGCCGAAGCGCGTTCGCACGGCGACTTGTCGGAAAACGCGGAATACGATGCCGCCAAGGAGCGTCAGGGCTTCATTGAAGGCCGCATCAAGGAAATCGAGAGCAAGCTCTCGCATGCCCAGATCATCGACCCCAAGTCTGTCGATGCGGACGGGCGAATCGTGTTCGGGGCGACGGTCGAGCTTGAAGACGTCGAGTCGGGCGACACGGTTACCTACCAGATCGTGGGCGAGGACGAAGCCGACATCAAGCTCAACAAGATTTCCGTCTCCTCGCCCATGGCGCGTGCGCTCATCGGCAAGCAGGCGGGCGATACCGCCAATGTGCAGGCGCCGGGCGGCGTGCGCCAGTACGAAATCCTCGACGTCGAATATCGATGAAAAACTTTGCCGATGGTCTCGCCGCCGTGCTGCTGGTCGCCTGGGTGGGCGGATTGTGGGCCATCGGCTACATTGCCGCACCCACGCTGTTTGCCGAGCTGTCCGACCGGCAGCTGGCAGGCAACCTGGCGGGGGCATTGTTCAAGTGGATTGCCTGGGTCGGCATGGTGGCGGGCAGCTACCTGCTGGTTCATCGCCTGGGCAAGCAGGGTTTTCAGGCATTGAAACAGCCGTTCTTCTGGATCGTGCTGGCCATGCTCCTGCTGGTTCTGGGCCAGCATTTCGGCATCCAGCCGATCATGCAGGCGCTGAAGGACCAGGCCATGCCGCAAGCCGTGATGGAAAGCGCCTTCCGCAGCCGCTTCGCCACCTGGCACGGCATCTCCAGCGCGGTTTACCTGGTCGTGAGCCTGCTTGGACTGGTTCTGGTCGGGCGTTACCGGGGCAGCTGAATGACCGCCTTTTCCGCCGGCCGGTAGATCACCAGGGTCTTGCCGATCTGCTGCACGGGCGAGGCGTCGAGCTCGCTGCAGATGCGTTCCATCCACAGGCTGCGCGTTTCCTTTTCGTCCGAGCCCGCCTTGATCTTGATCAGCTCGTGGGCTTTCAGCGCCCGTTCGGTTTCCTTGAGCACGGCTTCGGTCAGGCCTTTCTCGCCGATGATGACGACCGGTGAGAGCGGGTGGGCCAGACCCTTGAGGTATTGCCGCTGGACGGGGGTAAGCTTGATCATGTTGAACCTTCAGAAATGAAGCCGAATTTTAGCCGATTAGTGTTGCCAGTCCGATGAAAAGACCCAAAACAAGCCGTGCCTGGTGGCTGGACCGCCATGTGCATGACCCCTTTGTGAAGCTGGCGCAGAAGGAAGGCTACCGTTCCCGCGCAGCCTATAAGCTGCTCTGGCTGGACGAGAAAGACCATTTGCTGAAGCCGGGCATGACCGTGGTCGACCTGGGCGCGGCGCCTGGCGGCTGGTGCCAGGTGGCGGCCAGAAAAGTGGGCGAGAAGGGGCGGGTGATCGGCATCGACCTCCTGCCGCTCGACCCCATTGCAGGCGCAATCCTGTTCCAGGCCGACTTCACCAGTGACGAGGGGCTGGCCCTGGTGGAAAACGCGCTGGAAGGCCGCAAGGCGGATCTTGTTTTGTCCGACATGGCCCCCAACTTGTCCGGGGTGAAGGATGCCGATCAGGCGAAACACTACGCACTGGCCGAACTGGCGCTTGAATTTGCCGTCCAATGGCTGAAGCCGGAAGGGGCCTTTGTCGTGAAGGTCTTTCAGGGCGCGGGCTTCGAGGAGTTCGTGCGTCAGGCCAGGGGCGTGTTCCGCCAGATAAACATCCGCAAGCCGGAGGCCTCGCGCGATGAAAGCCGGGAGAATTTTCTGGTTGGCAGGGGCTTGAAAGTCTAGCCAGCGGGCCGGTAGCGGCCTAGAATGAGTCTAAATGCGCACGGAATGCGCACAGGAGCAGCGGTAAGTGAACAATCTCGCAAAGAACATCGCCATCTGGGTCATCATCGCGGTGGTTCTCATGACCATCTTCCAGCAGTTTGGCGCGCGCCAGACCAGCCAGACCACGATCGCCTATTCGGACTTCATCCAGCAGGTCAAGGAAGGCCAGATCAAGCAGGCCGTGATCGAGGGCAACGTGATCCGCGGCATGAGCGAGGGCGGCCGCCCCTACGTGACCTACGCGCCACCCGGGGACATTTGGCTGACTTCCGACCTCCTCAAGAACAATGTCAAGATCGAGGTCAAGCCCGAGCAGCAGCAGTCCGTGCTGATGAGCATCTTCATTTCCTGGTTCCCGATGCTGCTCCTGATCGGGGTGTGGG
>DAIMZB010000049.1:0-11521 GCA_036734185.1 Thiobacillaceae bacterium
GGAACATAGCTTGCAGAAGTTGCCCTATCTGCTGGTCGTGGGCGACAAGGAAATGGCGGCTGAGAGCGTCGCCGTCCGGGCGCGCGGCAACCAGGACCTGGGGGTAATGAGGCTGAATGACTTCATTGCGCGGGTTTCCGAAGAAGTCGCGGCGCGCAGCTGAGTAAAGAGATAGCGAACGAGGAGCGGGGTAGCTTGCCGCTCCTTGTTTATTTTTGCCCGGTCGGTGGAACCGGCGGGTCTGATTGGAGAATGGCTCATCGCTACTGATAAGCAGACGCGAATCAACGGAGAAATCGACACTCCCGAAATTCGCTTGATTGGTTCTGACGGAGAACAACTTGGGATCGTGAGCTTGCGCCAGGCGCTGCAGGCGGCGGAAGAAGCAGATCTGGACCTGGTGGAGATTTCGCCCACCGCCAAACCGCCAGTCTGCAAGATCATGGATTTCGGCAAGTTCAAGTATCAGGAAAGCAAAAAGCAGCACGAAGCCAAGCTCAAGCAGAAGCTGGTCCAGGTCAAGGAGATCAAGTTCCGGCCCGGCACAGACGAAGGCGATTATCAGATCAAGCTGCGCAACATCACCAAGTTTCTGGGTGAGGGCGACAAGGTAAAAGTGACCCTGCGCTTCCGTGGCCGTGAAATGGCTCACCAGGAACTGGGCCTTGCCCAGCTGAAGCGGGTGGAAGCGGACGTGGCGGAATTGTCGGTCACCGAACAGTTTCCCAAGATGGAAGGCCGCCAGATGGTCATGGTGCTGGGGCCCAAGAAGAAGAAGTAAAATGCTGAAAATACAGGCCGGATGCGGCCTGGCGGCTTGAAAGAGCGGCCGAATGCATCCCAAGAAGTTCGGCAGGTAATGGAAGCGTTTTCGAGGTGAAAACCACCTGGCCGGATACCGAAAATCAAGGAGCTATCATGCCCAAGATGAAGTCCAAGAGCGGCGCTGCGAAGCGTTTCCGCGCCCTGGGTAGTGGCAAGTTCAAGCGTACCCACGCTTTCCTGCGTCACATCCTCACCAAGAAAACCACCAAGCGCAAGCGTCAGTTGCGTGGCATGGCCGTTGCCGATGCCAGCAACCAGAAAGCCATGCGCAAGATGCTGCCCTACGCATAAGGAGGATCGAACATGCCACGCGTCAAAAGAGGTGTAACGGCCCGCGCCAGCCACAAGAAGGTGCTCGATGCTGCCAAGGGTTACCGCGGCCGCCGCAAGAACGTATTCCGCATTGCCAACGAAGCGGTGATGAAAGCGGGGCAGTATGCCTATCGCGATCGCCGACAGAAGAAGCGCCAGTTCCGTGCCCTGTGGATTGCCCGTATCAACGCGGCTGCCCGCGAGTGCGGCCTGTCCTACAGCGTATTCATGAACGGCCTGAAAAAGGCCGCTATCGAAGTGGACCGCAAGGTTCTGGCCGACATCGCAGTGTTCGACAGGGACGCGTTTGCGAAGCTGGCTGACCAGGCAAAGGCGAGCCTCGCTGCCTGAGTGGTTGAGCAGTAAAAAAGAGGCCGCAAGGCCTCTTTTTTGTTGGAGTCGACTGAAAAAGAAACATGCGTAATCCCAACGAAATCGTTGCCGAAGCACTTGCCGCCATCCGCGGATGCCACGACTTGCCTGAACTGGAGCAGGTCAAAGCCCGTTTTCTCGGCAAGCAGGGGGCGCTGACCGAGTTGCTGAAATCGCTCGGCGGCCTGTCGCCGGACGAGCGCAAGTCCGCCGGCGCCCGTGTCAACGAGGCCAAGCAGGCAGTGGAAGCCGCACTGAAAATGCGGCGCGACCTGCTGCAGGAGGCCGAGCTCGAGCGCAAGCTCAAGGAAGAGACCATCGACGTCACCCTGCCTGGCAAAGGCCGCGGCCATGGTGGCCTGCATCCGGTGACGCGCACGCTGGAGCGGATCGAGAAGCTCTTTGGCAGCATGGGTTTCGAGGTCGCGCACGGTCCTGAAATCGAAACCGATTTTTACAACTTCACCGCGCTCAATATTCCGGAAGACCATCCGGCGCGCGCGATGCACGACACCTTTTATCTCGAGAACGGCAGCCTGCTGCGCACCCACACTTCGCCGGTGCAGGTGCATTACATGCAGGAGAACACGCCGCCCTTCCGCATCATCGCGCCGGGCCGCGTCTATCGCTGCGATTCCGACGTCACCCATACGCCCATGTTCCACCAGGTCGAGGGCCTGTGGGTTGACGAAAACGTTTCCTTTGCCGACCTCAAGGGCGTGCTGGCGGATTTCATGCGCTGCTTTTTCGAGCAGGACGACCTGAAGGTCCGTTTCCGCCCCTCGTTCTTCCCGTTCACCGAGCCCTCGGCCGAAATGGACATCGGCTGCGTGATCTGCGGCGGCGAGGGCTGCAGGGTCTGCTCGCACACCGGCTGGCTTGAGGTGCTCGGCTGCGGCATGGTGCACCCCAACGTTTTCAGGCACGTGAACATCGATCCCGAGCGATATCTTGGCTTCGCTTTCGGTCTCGGTGTCGGGCGCCTGGCCAAGCTGCGTTATGGCGTCGATGACCTGCGGCTGTTCTTCGAGAACGATCTGCGTTTTCTTGCCCAATTCAAATAAGCATGCAATTTCCCGAATCCTGGCTCCGCGCGCTGGTTGACCCGCAACTCTCCACGGAGGAACTTGCCCATCGCCTGACCATGGCCGGGCTCGAGGTGGAGGCCGTGGAGCCGGCAGCACCGCCCTTTGCCGGCGTAGTGGTGGCGGAAGTGCTGGCGGTGGAAGCGCACCCCGATGCCGACCGGCTGCGTGTATGCAAGGTCAATGTCGGCGAAGCCGAGCCGCTGCAGATCGTGTGCGGCGCCCCCAATGTCGCGGTTGGCCTGAAAGTGCCCTGCGCACGTGTGGGCGCGAAGCTGCCGAAAATGGACATCAAACAGGCCAAGGTGCGCGGTATCGAATCCGCCGGCATGCTCTGCGGCGCCAGCGAAATCGGACTGGAAGACAAAGTGGACGGTCTGTTGGTGCTGCCCGCCGATGCGCCGGTGGGCGTCGATATCCGCACCTGCCTGTCGCTGGACGACAAGCTCGTCACCCTGAAGCTGACTCCGAACCGTGCGGACTGCCTGAGCCTGGTCGGCCTGGCGCGCGAAGTCGCGGCGGTAACCGGCACCCGGGCCAGCCTGCCGTCGCAGCCGCCCGTGATGAAGGACATCTTTGACACGCTCGATGTGGAGGTGCAGGAGAAGGGCGCCTGTCCCCGCTATCTGGGCCGTGTCATCAAGGGCATCAATGCCCGGGCGCAGACGCCCGACTGGATGGCCTTGCGTCTCGAGCGCTGCGGCATTCGCTGCATTTCAGCGCCCGTGGACATCACCAATTACGTGATGCTCGAATTCGGCCAGCCCATGCATGCCTTTGACCTGGCCAGGCTCGACGGCGGCATTGCCGTGCGCTGGGCGAAACCCGGAGAAAAGCTCGCCCTGTTGAATGAGCAAACGGCCGACCTGGCCGAAGACATGCTGGTCATCGCAGATGGCAGCGGCCCGGTTGCGCTTGCCGGCATCATGGGCGGGGCCACCACGGCCGTTGACGCGGCCACCACCAGCATTTTCCTGGAGGCGGCCTATTTCAGCCCGGATGCAATCGCCGGGCGTGCGCGCCGGCTTGGGCTTTCCACCGATTCGTCGCACCGTTTCGAGCGCGGCGTCGACTTTGCCAATACCCAGATGGCCATGGAGCGCGCCACCAAGCTGATCCTGGAAATCTGCGGCGGACAGCCGGGTACAGTCGTCGAGCAGACGGGGAAGCTGCCCAGACGCGAAGCCATTCGGCTGCGCCCGCAGCGCGTCGTTCGTGTGCTCGGCATGGATATTCCCGCAGACACGATGAAGGATTACCTGCAGCGTCTCGGACTTGCGGTCAAGGAAGATGGCGAGGCATGGCAGGTGACGCCGCCCAGCTATCGTTTTGACCTTTCAATTGAGGAAGACCTCATCGAGGAGCTGGCGCGCCTGCACGGCTATGAGCAGATCGAAGGCCATCCTCCGCGGGCGCCCGTCACCATGCTGCCCCAGGGGGAAACCCGGCTCGAGCGGGCAAGGCTGCGCGATTACCTCATTGGCCGCGATTACCAGGAAGTCATCCCCTACAGTTTTGTCGACCCGGACTGGGAGGCGGCGCTGTCCGGAGGTCTGGCCCCGGTGGTCCTGCAAAATCCCATTGCCAGCCAGATGGCGGCCATGCGCACCACCTTGTGGGGCGGCCTGCTGCAGGCACTGACGCATAATCTCAACCGGCAGCAGCAGCGCGTGCGCCTGTTCGAGACGGGGCGGGCCTACCTGCAGGAAAATGATGGCCTGCGCCAGCCCATGCGACTTGCGGGGCTTTGCTACGGCCCGGCCTTCGGCGAGCAATGGGGCGTGACTGAGCGTCCGGTGGATTTTTACGACGTCAAGGGCGACCTTGAGCGCTTGCCCGGCCTGGCATTGACGTTTGTGCAGGCGACCCATCCGGCCTTGCATCCCGGCCAGACCGCGCAAGTTGTTCTGGATGGCCGGCCGGTCGGCTGGTTGGGTACGCTGCATCACAAGCACGCGCAGACCTTCGATCTGCCCTCGGCCCCCGTCCTGTTCGAGCTTGATCTCGATGCGCTGGGCGCGCTGCGCCTGCCGCGCCATCGTTCCATCGGCCGCTTCCCTTCGGTGCGGCGCGACCTGGCTTTCCTGGTGGAGATCGACATCGCCGCCAGCGCATTGCTCGCAACCATGCGGGCGGCCAGCGAGCCCATCGTCCAGGAACTCGACGTGTTCGACTTGTACCAGGGCGAGGGGGTGCCGGCTGGGCAAAAAAGCCTTGCTTTCCGGATAGTTATGCAAGATACTGAACGTACCCTCACGGAACCGGAAGTAGAGGCGGCAGTGGCTAAAATAGCCGAAGCCGTGATTAGCCGGCATGGGGCGAAACTGCGGGCCTGATCCAAACAAAGACATTATGACGACCCTGACAAAAGCTGAACTTGCCGATCTGCTGTTTGAAAAGGTGGGGCTCAACAAGCGCGAAGCCAAGGACATGGTGGAATCCTTTTTCGAGGAAATCCGCAATGCCCTGCAGTCTGGCGACACGGTAAAGCTTTCTGGCTTCGGCAATTTTCAGTGCCGCGAGAAGCCTCAGCGGCCCGGGCGCAATCCCAAAACCGGTGAAGAAATGCCCATATCGGCTCGGCGTGTGGTGACCTTCCACGCCAGCCAGAAGCTCAAGGTCATGGTTGAGGATGCCGAACATGGTGGAGACCGCCAGCCAGAGTGAGCTTCCCTCGATTCCGCCCAAGCGCTATTTCACGATAGGCGAAGTTGCGGAACTGTGCGCGGTCAAGCCTCATGTGCTGCGCTACTGGGAACAGGAATTCAGCCAGCTCAAGCCAGTCAAGCGGCGCGGCAACCGCCGCTATTACCAGCACCACGAAGTGCTGCTCATTCGCCGCATCCGCCAGCTGCTGTACGAGGAGGGATTCACCATCAGCGGCGCGCGCAACAAGCTGGATTCCACCGGAGAAAACAAGCCTGCGGCCAATTCCGCCAAGGCCCTGTCCTTGCCCGAATTGCGAGAAGAGCTGATTGCGATTCGCGACCTGTTGTCGAAGTAATTCACCTAGTGGTTCATTTTTTCCGCGAAACTCTGTTACAATCTCGCGCTTCGTCGGGGCGTAGCGCAGCCTGGTAGCGCACCTGCATGGGGTGCAGGGGGTCGGAAGTTCGAATCTTCTCGCCCCGACCATTTCTCCCTAATACCAGCCGCAAATTTCCTTGCAGTCATGCGGGGAAAACTTCCGTGACGTTGTAAAATCAGCCGCATGCATTGCGGCTTTTTCATTTCTGCGACCGCATCATTCTGACCAAGAAATTTATGCGGATACTGCTCAGTAACGACGATGGCTATTTCGCGCCAGGCCTTGCGGCACTGGCCAGGGCGCTGGAGCCTCTGGCCGAGTTGACGGTGGTCGCCCCCGAACGCGACCGCAGTGGCGCCAGCAACTCGCTGACCATTGATCGGCCGTTGATGCTGCGCCAAGCGCCTTCCGGCTACTACTTCGTCAACGGCACGCCGACAGACTGCGTTCATCTTGCTGTCACCGGCATGCTCGACCATATGCCGGACATGGTCATCTCCGGAATCAACCACGGCGCCAACATGGGCGACGACACCATTTATTCGGGCACGGTGGCCGCGGCCACCGAGGGTTTTTTGCTGGGCATCCCCTCCATTGCAGTTTCCCTTGCCGGACATCATGGCGGCCATTTTGAGACCGCAGCCGGAATCGTTGCGGATCTGGTTCGCAAGTATCAGCGCAAGCCGTGGCGGGATGCGACCCTGCTCAACATCAATGTGCCCGACCTGCCCGCGGCCGAACTGAAAGGGCTTGAGGTCACCCGCCTCGGCAAGCGCCACAAGGCCGAGCCGGTTCTGAAATCGGTGAACCCGCGCGGCCAGACCGTCTACTGGGTCGGCGCTGCCGGCCTTGCCCAGGACGATGGCGAAGGCACGGATTTCCATGCCACGCAGCATGGCCGGGTTTCGATCACGCCCCTGCAGATCGACCTGACGCGTTATTCCCAGATGGACAGTGTGCGAGGCTGGCTGGATGACTAACCTGCGCGCCGGCATCGGCATGACTTCGGCGCGCACGCGGGGGCGCATGGTCGAGCGCCTGCGCGAGCAGGGCATTGCCGATGCCATGGTGCTGGCCGCGATGGGCACGGTGCCGCGCCACCTGTTCATCGACGAGGCGCTGGCCAGCCGCGCCTACGAAGACACCGCCCTGCCGATCGGGTTCGGGCAGACCATTTCCAATCCCTACATCGTGGCGCGCATGACCGAGCTGGCGCGCAACGGTCGTGAACTGCATCGCGTGCTTGAAGTCGGCGGGGGCTGCGGCTACCAGGCCGCCGTCCTGGCGCAGGTGGCGCGTGAAGTGGTGAGCGTCGAGCGCATCGCGGCGCTGGTTGGCCAAACCCGCAAGCGCCAGCGCGAACTGCGCCTGCACAATATCAAGCTCAAGCATGGCGATGGCATGCAGGGCTACGCCGAGGGTGCACCGTACGATGCGATCGTGGTGGCGGCGGCATTTGCCGCCGTTCCCGAAATGCTGAAGGCACAGCTTGCCGACGGCGGCCGTCTGGTCATGCCGCTGGGGGATGACAGCCAGGTGCTGCTGGTGGTGACCCGCAAGGGCAATGACTTCCAGGAGGAGAAACTGGAGGCCGTGAAATTCGTGCCCTTGTTGCCGGGGGTCTCGTGAGACGGCTGACGCTGGCCCTGGTTCTCGCCCTCTTCGGACTGGGCGGCTGTGAGAGCCCGGGCTTCGCGCCCGTCAAGGCGATCACGCTGCCGCCGAAAGCAGCAGCCAAGACCGCCGTCGAGGCCAAACCGGCGCAGGTTGGCGAATACATCGTGCAGAAAGGCGACACGCTTTATGCCATTGCCTTTCAGAACGGGCTGGATTATCGCGATCTGGCATTCTGGAACAATCTTGACTCCCCCGATGTCATAAAGGCGGGCCAGTCGCTGCGCCTTACTCCGCCGGAGGATTCCGCCACTCGCGCGAAGGGCGTCGAGACGCTGCCCATGCGGGATGCCGGATTGTCTAAGGCACGGCAGTTGGGCGAGCCCGTTTTGCTGACTGAGCCAAAGGCGTTGCGCCTGCCGTACAGCGAAGCCAACTGGGCGGAGGTCTCAGGTGTACGGCCGACTGCACCGGCGGAGGTGCGCAAAGCACCCGATGCCGCCAAGGCAGAACCCGGAGACAGCGTAAACGCGGCATCGAATGATGACTGGCGCTGGCCGGCAAACGGGAAACTGCTGGGAGGATTCGGGCAGGGCGGGGGCAAGGGAATCGATATCGCCGGCGAGCGGAATGCGCCGATCCTTGCCGTCGCGCCGGGCAAGGTGGTCTACAGCGGCGACGGCTTGCGTGGCTATGGAAAAATGCTCATAGTCAAACATTCCGATGAGTTTCTGACGGCATATGCCCATAACCAGACCCTGCTGGTAAAAGAGGGTGACTGGATCAAGGGCGGGCAAAAAATTGCCGAGATGGGGGACACGGACAGTGACCGTGTCAAACTGCATTTTGAGGTTCGCCAGTATGGAAAGCCGCTGGATCCGTTGAAATACCTGCCGGAGCGTAAATGAGCCGAGAAGAAGAACCGATTGAGGAACAGGACGAAGAATTCGAGCGCACAGCGGGAAGCGAGGAAGCTGCGGAGCAGGAAACCGCGGAAGCTTATCCTGCGGACGACTTTGATTTCCAGATCGACGTCACCCAGCTGTACCTCAACGATATCGGTCAGTCTGCCCTTCTGACGCCTGAGCAGGAAGTGGCCCTGGCGCGCCGCACCCGCGACGGGGATTTCGAGGCGCGGCAGAAGATGATCGAGCACAACCTGCGGCTGGTGGTGAATATCGCCAAGCACTACGCCAACCGCGGCCTGACCCTGCTCGACCTGGTGGAAGAGGGCAACCTCGGGCTGATTCACGCCCTGGAAAAGTTCGACCCCGAGCGCGGCTTCCGCTTCTCCACCTATGCCACCTGGTGGATACGCCAGAACATCGAACGCGCCATCATGAACCAGTCGCGCACCATTCGGCTTCCAGTCCATGTCATCAAGGAACTCAACGTATTCCTGCGCGCCCAGCGGCATCTGGAAACGCACGGCATCACCGACGCGGGCTACGAGGACATTGCGAGCCTGACCGGCTACGAGGTGGAAGAAGTGCGCCGGGTGCTCGCGCTGAACGAGCGCGTCGCCTCGCTCGATGCCCCGCTCGACATCGACCCCAACCTCTCGCTGGGCGAGGCCATCGCCGACGACAATGCCGACATGCCGGAAGACATCCTGCACCATGCGGAAATCGAGCATCACGTGCATGAGTGGCTGGAGCAGCTGAACGACAAGCAACGCTGGGTGATCGAGCGCCGCTTCGGCATCAACAACAACGACATTGCCACGCTCGAAGACCTCGCAGCCGACCTCAAGGTCACGCGCGAGCGCGTGCGCCAGATCCAGATGGAGGCCCTGCGCGTGCTGCGCCAGATGCTGCGGCGCAAGGGCGTGTCCAAAGACCAGCTTTTCTAATGGTCGACTGGTCGAACATCCAGACCGTCCTGCTCGATATGGACGGTACGTTGCTGGATCTCCATTACGACAACCACTTCTGGCGCGAGCATGTGCCGATGCGGTTCGCAGAGAAGCAAAAAATCACGATCGACCAGGCGAAGCAGGAACTTGCTGGCCGCTATCATCACCGCGTGGGCACTCTGGAGTGGTACTGCGTGGATTTCTGGAGCGGTGAGCTGGGGCTGGATATTGCCGAGCTCAAGGAAGAGGTCGCGCACCTCGTTGCCATTCATCCCGACGTGCCGGAGTTCCTCAAGGCCGCGCGCACAGCCGGCAAACGGGTGGCGCTGGTCACCAACGCGCATCGTAAAAGTCTCGCGCTGAAGATGCGCAAGACCGGGCTGGAAAGCTATTTTGACGCGCTGCATTCTTCGCACGACCTTGGCTTGCCCAAGGAGAACCCCGCCTTCTGGATCCGGCTGCAGGAGCGTGAACCCTTCGATCCGGCGGCCACGCTGCTGGTGGATGACAGCCTGCCGGTACTGCGCAGCGCGCAGGCCTATGGCATCGCGCACCTGCTGGCGGTGCGTTTTCCCGATACCCGGCTGCCTGAGAAGGACCCCGAAGAATTCGAGGCGATTCATTCCTTCAAAGATGTGATGGGCGGCCTGCCAGGCCGGTAGGCCTAGGCAAGGATAGCGGCCAGCACCTTGCGCCCTTCGGCTGCGAGCAGGTTGAAGGTGCGGCAGACCGCGCCGGTGTCCATCACTTCCAGTCCGATCGCGGCTTCGATCAATGGCCGCGTGAGCGAAGGATGCGGAAAACGCAGCCGCGCGCCGGTTCCAAGCAGGACAATTTCCGCCTGACGATCGCGCAGCCACTCGAAATGGCGGGTTTCCAGCGTTTCGAAGCTGACGCCGCGAAAAATTTCCCGGTCCAGCAGGATGGGGCTCACCGCCAGGCCGAAATCCATGCGCTCGCCGTTCACCAGCACATGGTCATCGCCATAGCCGGTAAATTGGTAACGCCCGTCAGGGCTGTTCAAATGCAACTTCAAGGTGGGTTCCTGTTTGCCGGGGCATTCCGGCTCAAGTAGAATTATGCCCATTAAGTGCCTATTTTTAGGGCGATTTCGGGAAAAATCCATGAATGATGCAGGGGGGCCGATGCTCAGGCCCGTGAAGAAATCCGGCAAGCTGGAAAGCGTTTGTTATGACATCCGCGGTCCGGTGATGGCGCGCGCGCGCCAGATGGAGGAAGAAGGCCAGCGCATCATCAAGCTCAACATCGGCAACCCTGCGCCTTTCGGCTTCGAGGCGCCCGAGGAAATCGTCCAGGACGTGATTCGCAACATGCAGAACGCCTCGGGCTACAGCGAGTCCAAGGGGCTTTTCTCTGCGCGCAAGGCGATCATGCACTACACCCAGGAAAAGGGCATCAAGGGTGTGGAAGTGGACGACATCATCGTCGGCAACGGCGTGTCCGAGCTCATCGTGATGGCCATGCAGGCACTCTTGAACAACAGCGACGAGGTGCTGGTACCGGCGCCGGACTACCCGCTGTGGACGGCGGCCGTCAGCCTGGGCGGAGGCACTCCGCGCCATTACATCTGTGATGAGGGCGCGGGCTGGCTGCCGGACATCAACGATATCAAGTCCAAGATCACGCCCAACACGCGTGCGATCGTGGTGATCAATCCGAACAATCCCACCGGCGCGCTGTACCCGGACGAGGTTCTGAAGGAGATCATCGAACTGGCGCGCCAGCATCAGCTCATCATTTATGCCGACGAGATCTACGACAAGGTGCTGTACGACGGCGCCCGGCATACTTCGATCGCCTCGCTGTCCGAAGACGTTCTGATCATTACGTTCAACGGCCTGTCCAAAAACTACCGCGCCTGCGGCTATCGCGCCGGCTGGATGGTGATTTCCGGCGACAAGCGCCACGCCGGTGACTATATCGAAGGCCTCAACATTCTGGCTTCCATGCGCCTGTGCGCCAACGTGCCTGGGCAGTACGGCATCCAGACCGCGCTGGGCGGCTATCAGAGCATCAACGACCTCGTCGCGCCGGGCGGGCGCCTGGCACGCCAGCGCGACGTGGCCTGGGAACTGCTCACCCAGATTCCGGGCGTGTCCTGCGTAAAACCCCAGGCGGCAATGTACTTGTTCCCGAAACTCGATCCCAAGATCTACCCAATTCGCAACGATCAGCAGTTCATTCTTGAAATGCTGGAAGAGGAGCGGGTACTGGTCGTTCAGGGTACCGGCTTCAATTGGCCGCATCCTGACCATATCCGAATGGCGTTTCTCCCGCATGAGGAAGACCTGCGCGGGGCCATCGGTCGTGTCGAGCGTTTTCTCGAACGCAAGCGCCATAAATAATTTCAAGAGATTCTTTAATAGTCATGAAGCCAATCAAAGTAGGTTTATTGGGCCTCGGCACCGT
>DAIMZB010000050.1:0-11089 GCA_036734185.1 Thiobacillaceae bacterium
CCCTGACAACAGCTTCGCGGTGAAGGACGGCGAGCGCACGCCCGGCAAGGTGGCGATCTACTCGACCTGCTACATCAACTACAACGAGCCTGGCATCGGCCACGACCTCCTGGCCATCCTCAAGCACAACGAAGTGCCCGCCGTGCTGGTGGACAAGGAAGCCTGCTGCGGCATGCCCAAGCTTGAACTGGGCGACCTCGACCAGGTCGAGAAGCTGAAGAACATCAACATTCCGCATCTCGCCAAGCTGGCGCGCGAAGGCTACGCCATCCTCACTACCGTGCCGTCCTGCACCCTGATGTACAAGCAGGAGCTGCCACTGATGTTCCCCGACGACGCCGACGTGCAGGCCGTGAAGGCAGCCATGTGGGACCCATTCGAATACCTGATGGCGCGCAATGCCGACGGCCTGCTCAAGACTGATTTCAAGACTCCGCTCGGCAAGGTGGCTTACCACGCGCCCTGCCACCAGCGCGTGCAGAACGTCGGCCCCAAGACCAAAGAGGCCTTGCAACTGGCCGGCGCCGAAGTCACCAACATCGAGCGCTGCTCCGGCCATGACGGCACCTGGGGCGTGAAGAGCGAATATTTCGACAACTCGATGAAGATCGTGAAGCCGGTGGCGCGCATGGCCAGCGAAGCGCAGCCCAACTACATCAGCTCGGACTGTGCCATCGCCGGGCGCCACATCCAGCAGGGCATGGGCGAGTCCGCGACCGCGGAAAAGCAGCATCCCATCAGCCTGATGCGGATTGCCTACGGACTGTAACAAGGAGAAGGGCATGGCCAACGAGGGCTACCACGAACCCATCGAGAAACTGTCCGCCGAGACCCTGGACATGCATCGCGCGATCGTGTCCCTGATGGAAGAACTGGAAGCGGTGGACTGGTACAACCAGCGCGTCGACGCCTGCAGCGACCCGGAGCTGAAAGCCATCCTTGCGCACAACCGCGACGAGGAAAAGGAACACGCCGCCATGATGCTGGAGTGGATCCGCCGCCGCGACCCACGCTTCGACCACGAGCTGAAAGACACCCTGTTCAAGCAAGGGCCGATCACCGGCCAGCATCACGACTAAGGAGCCATTGAAATGCCGCAAATCACCCGCGAATCCCTGATGTCTCTGGAAGCCTATGCCAAGGCGCGCCCCGAATACCGCGCCAGGGTCATGGCGCACAAGAAGAACCGCACCGTGCACCTGGGCGAGCACCTCACCCTGGTGTTCGAGGACGAGCTCACCATCCGCTACCAGATCCAGGAAATGCTGCGCATCGAAAAGACCTTCGAGGAAGCCGGCATCGTCGACGAGCTGGAAGCCTACACCCCGCTGGTGCCGGACGGCAGCAACTGGAAGGCGACCATGATGATCGAGTATCCCGAGGAGGGCGAGCGCCGCGCCATGCTGGCCAAGTTGAAGGGCGTCGAGGATCGCGTGTGGGTACAGGTGATGGACTTCGCCCGCGTCCACGCCATTGCCGACGAAGACCTGGAGCGCGAGAACGAGGAAAAAACCTCTTCTGTACATTTCCTGCGCTTTGAGCTCACCCCCGAAATGGTCAAGGCCGCGAAAGGCGGCGCCGCCATCGCCATCGGCGTGGACCACGCCCTTTACACGACCGAACTCGTGGCGGCGAAGAACGTGCGCGACAGCCTGGCGGGCGACCTCAAGGGCTGAAAAAACCGGACTGCTTGCCGGCTGCGAAGATGTTTCTATAATAAAAAAACTTGATGGCAGTTGTACCTGGCGCCGGGCGGGCAGCGCAACGCTGCGCCCGACGCAACCGGCTTCAGGGCCGGCCATAAATCGTGGGGGGGCACATGCTGGAATCGGTTTTTACCAAGCAGCTGCAGGCGCGCATCGAAGGCCTGCCGGTTCATGTCACGCTGTGGAACGGGCTGGAGGCGGGCGATCCCTTCTCCGCCAAGGTCAGGCTCAGGGTGCACGAGCCGGCGCTGGTCAAATCCCTCATCCATCCCTCGCTTGGCAAGCTGGCGCGTGCTTACGTGGAGGGCGGCCTCGACATCCACGGCCACCCGCGCGACATTCTTGCCCTGGGCGACCAGCTCTGCGACGGCGACGCCTGCCGCGACAAGAAGGGCTCCGAATCCTGGAAGTGGTGGCGCCACACGCGCACGCGCGACCGCAAGAACATCCAGTACCACTACGACGTGTCCAACGAATTCTACGGCCTGTGGCTGGACGCGCGGCGCGTGTATTCCTGCGCCTATTTCCGCGATCCAGCGATGACCCTGGAACAGGCCCAGGAAGCCAAGCTCGACCACATCTGCAAAAAGCTCGCGCTGAAACCCGGCGAGCGCTTCCTCGACATCGGTTGCGGCTGGGGTGGTCTCATCCTGTGGGCGGCGGAGCATTACGGCGTTAGCGCCGTCGGCATCACGCTCTCCGACAACCAGCACGACCATGTGCAGGCGGAAATCAAGAAACGCGGCCTCGAGGGCCGGGTCGAAGTGCGCCTCATGGACTACCGCGACGTGCCGGAGTCCGGGATCTTCGACAAGATTGCCAGCGTCGGCATGTTCGAACACGTGGGGCGCAACAACCTCACCGATTATTTCCGCAAGATCCACGATCTCCTGAAACCCGGTGGCCTGGTCTTGAATCACGGCATCACCTCGGCCGCGCTCGCTTCCCAGGGCCTGGGCAGCGGCATCTCCGAGTTCGTCGACGACTATGTCTTCCCCGGCGGCGAACTACCGCATGCCTCCGAAGTCCTGCACCACGCCACCGATGGCGGGCTGGAATGCCTGGACGCCGAGAACCTGCGCCCGCACTACGGCCGCACCCTGTGGGAATGGGTCAACCGGCTGGAGTCCAACCGCGAAAGGGCGCGCGAACTCATCGGCGAACGCAAATACCGCATCTGGCACATCTACATGGCCGGTTCCGCCTATGCCTTCGACAACGGCTGGCTGGAGCTGTGGCAGGTGCTGGCCGGCAAGGCCGTGGAAGGCAAACAGCCCAACTATCCCTATTCACGCAACTACATCTATGCTGGCAAATGAGTGAGGGCCTGCCCTGGCCGAAGGCGGCAATCCCGGACTGGGCCGAGTTTCTCGCGCAGGATGCCGACGGCACCTGGTGGGCCTACGAAGCCCATCCCAACGAAATGCACAACGGCTGGTATGAGAACGAAGTCGGGCGCATCCAGCGCCTGGGCCAGGCCGCCGCGCCGGAAAACTGCCACGACACCCTGATCAGACTTGCCTGCAGACGCTAAGCGCATCATGATCGGCTGATCGTGGAAATGGAAACAGCCATCGAATCACAAGAAGAATACTGGAGCCGTCCGGCTGCGGCGCTTTTGGCCAGTCTGGGCAGCGGCACCGACGGACTGGAAGCGGCGGAGGCACTTCGCCGCCTGCAAAGCCATGGCCCCAATGCCGTCGAGGCGCAAGGCCAGTTCACCGCGCTCAGGATTTTCCTTCAGCAATTCGCCAGCCCGCTGGTGCTGGTGCTGGTGTTCGGTGCGGTCGTTTCGGTTGCGCTCCATTCCTGGGTCGATGCTGCCATCATTCTTGCCATCATCGTCGGCAGTGCGCTGCTGGGCTTCGCTCAGGAATACCGCGCCTCGCGGGCGGTGGCCAAGCTGCGCCGCCGGCTTGCGCTGACAACACGGGTATTGCGCAGCGGCAAGACCGAAACCCTGCCGGCCAGCGCCATCGTGCCCGGCGACGTGGTCCTGCTGTCGGCCGGCAATCTCGTTCCTGCGGACGGCATCGTTCTTTCGGCCAAGGATTTTCTGGTGGCCGAGGCGAGCCTGACCGGCGAATCCTTCCCGGTCGAAAAACAGCCCGGCGTCCTGCCGGCGCAGACCCCGCTGGCCGGGCGCAGCAACTGTGTCTTTCTCGGCACCTCGGTGCAAAGCGGGACGGCGAGCGTGCTCATCCTGCGCACCGGGCGCGACACCGCCTTCGGCACCGTGGCCGAACGGCTGAAGCGACGCCCCCAGGAAACCGATTTCGCGCGCGGCATTCGCCAGTTCGGCTACCTGCTCGTGCGTGTCATGATTTTTACTGTGCTGTTCGTGCTGGTCACCAACCAGCTGCTGGACCGGCCGGTCATCGAGTCGCTGCTATTCGCCGTTGCCCTGGCCGTGGGGCTGTCGCCCGAGCTGCTGCCGGCAATCCTGCGCGTGACCCTGTCGCATGGCGCCCGCGCCATGGCCGCCCGCGGCGTCATCGTGCGCCGGCCGGAGGCCATCGAAAACCTGGGCAGCATGGACATCCTGTGCACCGACAAGACCGGCACCCTCACCGAGGGCGTGCTGGTACTGGACAGCGCGCTGGACGCGCAGGGCGAAAAGTCGGCCCAGACCTTGCAGCTCGCGCACCTCAACGCGGCGTTTGAGACCGGCATCGAAAACCCGCTCGACGCCGCCATCGTGGCCGCGGGCGAGGCCGCGAAAATCAGCACCGCGGGCTTTTCCAAAATCGACGAAATTCCCTACGACTTCATCCGAAAGCGCCTCACCATCGTGGTCGAAAATGGCAGCGAGGCGGGCAGCCACTGGGTCATTACCAAGGGCGCCTTCGACAGCGTGCTCGGCATCTGCTCGCACATGGCAAGCGGCCAGTCGGAACAGCCCTTGGACGAGGCCGCGCGCACGCGCCTCAACGCCTTCTACCGCGAGAAGGGCAGCGAGGGCTTCCGCGTGCTGGCCGTCGCGATGAAGCGCATGGCAGGGGAAAAGCGGCACTATGCGCACGCCGACGAAACCGGCATGGCTTTCGTCGGCTTCCTGCTGTTCTTCGACCCGCCCAAGCCCGATGCGGGCAAGGCAATCAGTCATCTTGCCCGGCTCGGCATTCGCATCAAGGTCATTACCGGCGACAACCGCTACGTGGCGGCCCACGTTGCCAGGGCCGTCGGGCTCGATTCCAGGGCCCTGCTCACCGGCGCGGAAATTGCAAGCCTGCGCGATGAGGCGCTGTGGCAACGGGCCGAGCAGACTGATCTTTTCGTCGAGGTCGACCCGCAGCAGAAAGAGCGCATCGTGCGCGCGCTCCAGCGCACCGGCCACGCCGTCGGTTATATCGGCGACGGCATCAACGATGCCCCCGCGCTGCACGTCGCCGATGTCGGCATTTCGGTGGACCAGGCCGTCGACGTGGCACGCGAGAGCGCCGACATCGTGCTGCTGCGCCCCAGCCTGGATGTGCTGCGCGGCGGTGTCGAGGAGGGGCGGCGCACCTTCGCCAACACCATGAAGTACATCTGCATCACCACCAGCGCCAACTTCGGCAACATGATGAGCATGGCCCTGATGACGCCGCTGCTGCCTTTCCTGCCGCTGGCCGCCAAGCAGATCCTGCTCAACAACTTCCTGTCCGACCTACCCTCGGTCGCCATTTCCACCGACAGGGTGGACGTCACCAGCATCGAGCATGCCCAGCGCTGGGATATTCGCGACGTCAGGCGCTTCATGGTCGTGTTTGGCCTCGTCAGTTCGATCTTTGACCTGCTGACTTTCCTGCTGCTGCTCAAGCTGTTCAAGGCCGACGAGGCAACTTTCCAGACCGCCTGGTTCGTGGTCTCGCTGCTCACCGAACTCGCCGTGGTGCTGGCGCTGCGCACCCGCCACCCCATGTTCGCAAGCCGGCCAAGCCGCCTGCTGCTGTGGTCCACTCTCGCCGTCGGCGTGCTCACCCTCGGCATCCCGTATTTCCCGCCGCTTGTGGAAGTGTTCGACTTCGTGCCACTGCCGTGGCATATGCTGGCCAGCATGGTCGCCATCGTGGTCGCCTATATCTGGGCGACGGAGGCGGCGAAAACGTGGTTTTATCGCAAGCACGCGGGTGACGTGCCCGCCCGGGCTGCCAGGCCATGAGCCTTGCCCGTCATCGCAAGCCCCCCAAGGCCTTGGCAACTCAGTAAAATCAGCCCATTCCTAACCCGCGCCCCGCCCGCAACGGCGATGCGCCGGCCCGTGCAACTTTATGCCCGCGCGGCCCTCTCAAGCTGTTCATGATTCCTGACCGCATCGCCTTCATCGACCTGGAAACCACCGGCGCCAACCCGGAGCACGACCGCATCACCGAAATCGGCATCGTCGAGGTGGAGGGCGACGAGGTCAGCCGCTGGAGCACCCTGGTCAACCCGCAGCGCAGCATCCCCGAGTTCATCCAGCGCATGACCGGCATCAGCAACGACATGGTGGCGGACGCCCCCAGCTTCGAGGCCGTGGCCGACGAGCTGAAAGCCCGGCTGAAAGGAAGATTGTTCGTGGCCCACAACGCGCGCTTCGACTACGGCTTCGTGCGCCAGGAATTCAAGAGACTGGGGGCAAGGTTTCAGGCCGACGTGCTGTGCACCGTGCGCCTGTCGCGCGCGCTCTTCCCCGAGCACCCCAAGCACAACCTCGACAGCCTGATCACGCGCCACAGCCTCGTCGCCAACGACCGCCACCGTGCGCTGGCCGACGCCGACCTCATCTGGCAGTTCTGGCAGACCCTGCGCCGCGAGCTCGACGCCCAGCACCTGCTCGATGCCGTCTCCCAACAATTGAAACGCCCCAGCCTGCCGCCCCAGCTGCCATCGGACGCGCTGGACGACGTGCCCGAGTCGCCCGGCGTCTACCTCTTTTATGGCGAAAACGACGCCCTGCTCTACGTGGGCAAAAGCGTCAACCTGAGGAGCCGCGTGCTGTCGTATTTCGCCGCCGGCAAGAGCGAAAACCGCGAACTGCGCATCACCCACGACATCCGCCGCATCGACTGGATCGAAACCGCCGGCGAACTCGGCGCCCTGCTGATGGAATCGCGCCTGGTCAAGGAACGCCAGCCCGTGCACAACCGCCGCCTGCGCCAATCCGGCGAACTCTGTTCCTGGCAGCTGGTGGAGCACGCGCCCGGCGACTACCGCCCGCGCCTGGTCATGGGAGATGAGCTTGATGCCGCCTTCGGCGGGGGTGTCGACCCCGGCAAGCCCCAGGAACTCTACGGCCTTTTCCCCAGCAAGCGCGAAGCCGCCAACACCCTGAAGAGCCTGGCCGAGGCCTACCAGCTGTGCCCCGCCATGCTCGGCCTGGAAAAGACCGCCCGCCCAGGCCAGGCCTGCTTCGCCCGCCAGCTCAAGCAGTGCAAGGGCGCCTGCTGCGGCAAGGAAGCCATCGGCGCCCACAGCGCGCGCCTGATGACCGCGCTGTCCAAACTGCGCATCAAGCCCTGGCCCTACCAAGGCCCCGTCGGCATCGTCGAAAAGAACGAATTCCAGGGCCGCGAAGACATCCACCTCGTCGACGCCTGGCGCTACCTCGGCACCGCCCAAAGCCAGGCCGACCTCGACCTGCTGCTGCAAACCAAAGCGCGCGCGCCATTCGACCTTGACACCTACAAACTGCTAAAGGCGCAGATGGGGAAGAAGGGGAGGGAGGTTTGCAAACTCGACCACCGTCATTGCGAGGAGGCGTAGCCGACGGTAATCCAGGCTCTCCCGTCACTGCGAGCGCAGCGCGGCAGGCCAGTTAAAAAGACCTAGCCCAAAACCCTGTTATCGCGAGGCCCAAAGGGCCTTTGCGAACCAGTCAAACCTCGGCCAAGCCACCACCCTTGCACCTTGTAACTTGAAACTTGTATCTAGGTTTAATTTTGCCTCTTGTAAGTTGCAACAAATCCCCCAGCCTTAACTAATCCTTCATCTAGCTGTCCTAACGGGTACCCTATCCCGCCTGATCGTGCCAAAATTAATGTCACAAATATAAGGGAGTTGGAGTAATGAGAATTTCCTGCGTCGACCTGTTTTGTGGTGCTGGCGGTCTGACCCATGGTTTCGTATTGGAAGGGATTCCAGTGGTGGCCGGAATAGACATGGACCCGGCCTGCCGCTTTCCCTATGAAGCCAACAACCAGGCCCGATTCGTCGAACGGGATATCAGCAAGGTAACCGCCACTGAATTGAAAGCGCTGTTCGGCGATGCTGACCTGACGATTCTTGCGGGCTGCGCCCCGTGCCAACCCTTCTCAACCTACGCACAGCGCTATGAGCTAGACGGCAAGGATGGCAAGTGGGGGCTACTGTATGAGTTCGCTCGTCTTGCCAAAGGGGCCGAGCCCGACGTCATTACGATGGAGAATGTGCCCACCGTCGCGAGGCACGAGGTTTTTCATGACTTCGTCGATACGCTGAAACGGCTCGGCTACAAGGTCTGGTTCGATGTCGTCGATAGCTCTCGCTATGGCGTGCCGCAGATGCGACGACGCATGGTGCTGCTGGCATCGAGACACGGCGAGATCAAGATGATCGAACCGACCCACGAGAAACCGAAGACGGTTCGCCAAGCCATTGGCCGCTTGCGCCCATTGAGTGCTGGTGAAGCGGCGCCGAGGGACAAATTGCACGTCACTTCGACGCTGTCCGAAAAGAATCTCCAGCGGATCAGAGTCTCGAAGCCTGGCGGCACCTGGCGTGACTGGCCGGATGGTCTGGTCGCCGATTGTCATCGCGCAGAGAGCGGGCGCACCTATCCAGGCGTCTACGGTCGGATGGAATGGGACAAGCCGGCTCCGACCATGACCACGCAATGTTACGGTTTCGGCAACGGTCGGTTCGGACACCCCGAGCAAGACCGGGCCATATCGCTGCGCGAGGCGGCCATTTTGCAGAGCTTTCCCAGAGATTACGCATTCGTTCCCGAGAACGGTGAGGTGAGCTTCAAGGTGCTTGGCCGTCTGATAGGAAACGCCGTGCCTGTCGACCTCGGTCGGGCCATCGCACGAAGCATCAATTCTCACCTGAACTCGGTCATGGGGCGCTGAGCCGGGGCCCCATGTACCGCATCCAGCCCTCATCCCCCAGCGCCAGCCGTCGCATGGCGAGGGTTCGGCAAAAAGGAACCGGGGCAGAGTTGGCTATACGAAAAGAGCTTTACCGGATGGGGGCGAGGTATCGCGTAGACTTCGCGGTGTTGAAGAAGCCACGCAGGGTGGCGGACATCGCTTTTCCAGGACTCAAAATCGCGGTATTTGTAGATGGTTGTTTCTGGCATGGCTGTCCTGAGCATGCCTCCTGGCCAAAACAGAACGCCGAGTTCTGGCGGCAAAAGATCGAGACGAACCGGGCACGTGATTTGGATACCGATTCGAGGCTGGTGGCCCTTGGATGGGAGCCGATTAGGGTATGGGAGCATGAATCACCGGCTTCTGCAGCTAAGAAGATCATGGGGCTGGTCGCCAAAGCAAAGAAGAACAGAGCAAGGTAGAAGAGCCTTGTCATCAGAATAAGAATCAGGGGGAAGTGCCTACATGGCAATTACAGAACCAAGCAGCGTCGCCACTTATGGCGCGAGGCCCGAACCCGGCCAGCTGGTAGAGGTTCGGCGGCGCCAATGGGTCGTCGCAGACGTGGTTTCCTCCAAGCTGGGATCGGATTCGGCAGCGCAAAATGCCGTGACGCTCTCTTCGATCGACGAGGATGGGCTGGGCGAAGAGTTGGAGGTCATCTGGGAGATCGAACCCGGTGCTCAGATCATCGAGAGGGCGGGCCTCCCAAGCATTTCAGGGCAGGACGACTCGGACACGCTCGAAGCCTTCCTCGATGCCGTCCGTTGGGGTGCCGCCACCAATGCCGACCGAGGATTTCTGCAGGCGCCTTTCCGTAGTGGCGTCAGCATCGAGGACTTCCAGCTAGATCCTCTGGTACGCGCCATCGACATGGCCCGTGTCAACCTGCTCATAGCTGACGACGTCGGTTTGGGTAAGACCATCGAAGCCGGGCTGGTCATCCAGGAGATGCTGCTCCGGCACCGCGCCCGTACCGTCTTGATCATCTGCCCCGCCTCGCTCCAGGAGAAGTGGCGTGTCGAGATGCTGGAGAAGTTCGGCCTCGAGTTCCGCGTGGTCGACACCCTCTACATCAAGCAGTTGCGGCGCGAACGCGGCATCCATGCCAACCCGTGGACGTCCCACCCACGGCTCATCGCGTCGATGGACTGGGTCAAGAGTGGCGAAGGCCTGCGTGCCATGCGTGACGTTCTTCCCGCGCACCCCGGTCATCCGCGCAAGTTCGATCTCCTGGTCGTCGACGAAGCGCACAACATCGCTCCCGCTGCCGGCGCACATTACGCGCTCGAGAGTCAGCGCACTCGGTTCATCCGCGCGATCAGCCCGCACTTCCAGCACCGACTGTTCCTGACCGCCACGCCCCACAACGGCTACACCGAGTCGTTCACCTCACTGCTGGAGTTGCTGGACGACCAGCGCTTCGCCCGCAACATCCTCCCCGACGAGAAGCAGTTGAGCCAGGTGATGATCCGTCGCCTGAAGAGCGATCTCGTCGACACCGACGGCAAATCGCTGTATGCCCAGCGCAAGCTGCAGGCGCTGGCGGTCCCTTACACGGCTGAGGAACGGGAGATCCACCAGAAGCTGAACGATTACTGCGCCAGCCGCGAGAAAGGCGCCGAAAAGACCGGAAGCACGTTCGGTACCGCGTTCGTCAATCAGCTGCTCAAGAAACGCCTTTTTTCGTCTCCAGCGGCATTCGCGTCCACCCTTGAGAAGCACATCGCCGCGGTGTCGAACGGTGCCAAGCCCAAAGTGCAGGACGCCATGGCCGAGCGCATCCTGCGTAAAGCCATTCTGAAAGTAGATGAGGATTACGCCAACGACCAGGAAGTCGAGAACGCCCAATCGGAGGCCGTCGAGGAGGCATCACGCCGATCCCAGCCGCTGACTCAAGAACAGCAACGGATGCTGGCCGATCTGAGGCAATGGGCGCAGCGAGCCAAGAACCAGACCGATTCCAAGGCCCGAGCCATCCTCGACTGGCTCTCGGCCAACCTGAAACCGGGCGGCCAGTGGGATGACCGCCGGGTGATCTTGTTCACCGAATACCGTACCACACACCAATGGATGCACGAGATCCTCGCCAGCCATGGCTTCGGCGGCGAGCGCCTCGGCCTGCTCCACGGCGGCCTCACTCAGGATGAGCGCGAACCCATCAAGGCTGCCTTCCAGGCATCCCCAAAGGACTCCCCCGTCCGCATTCTGCTCGCCACTGATGCGGCCTCCGAAGGTATCTGTGCACACGGCATCAAGACTACCAGCTTTCATTCTGTCCTTGATTCTCTT
>DAIMZB010000051.1:0-6721 GCA_036734185.1 Thiobacillaceae bacterium
GATATTGAGCACGCCGCGCGATCCCTTCTCGCAGCGAGTGTTGCTCGACAAGGGCAGCAATTTCGGCATACAGGCAGGGCAGCCGGTGGTGGATGGCATGGGCCTGGTCGGACAGATCACCCGGGCCTACCCGTTCAGCAGCGAAGTCACTTTGGTCACCGACCGCGGCCATGCCGTCCCCGCCCAGATCCAGCGCACCGGCCAGCGCGTGCTCGCGTTCGGCGGCGGCACCAGTATGGAAGTGCGCTATCTGCCGACGCATACCGACATCCAGCCGGGCGATATTCTGATGACTTCAGGCATTGACCGGGTCTACCCGGCAGGTCTCACCGTCGCCAAGGTCACGCGCGTGGAACGCCCGGCCGACAGCCCCTATGCACGCGTCAGTTGCGTGCCGATGGCTGGCGTTGACAAGGGTCGCGTGCTGATCGTGCTCAAAACCCAAACTGCCGCCAAACAGCCATGAACTACGAACGTTCCGCTTTCCCGCCAAGGTTCGAGCCCCGCCAGGAGTGGCGGGTGATCGGACTGACCCTGCTGGTTGCATTCCTGCTGAAGCAGGTGCCATGGCATGGATGGGCCTTGCTGCTGCGCCCTGACTTTGTCCTGATCATGCTGCTGTTCTGGGCACAGCGGCGCCAGGACGGTATCAGCTTCGGTCTCGCCTTTGCCCTGGGCCTGGTCACGGACGTGCAGGATGGGGTGGTGTTGGGCCAGCATGCGCTTGCCTACTGTGTCGGTGTTTTTCTGGTGCAGCATTTCCGCCGCAGGCTGTCCATGTTCACCCTGCGCCATCAGGCCATGCAGATGTTTCCCCTGCTGCTGCTGACCGAAGTCGTGGCGCTGGTGGCCGGCTGGATTTCGACGCGCACGCCACAGGGCGGCTGGGTGGTCGCCTCGGCGTTCACCGGCATGCTGTTGTGGTGGGCGGTGGCCTACGCCGGAAAAATGCCGGCCGCGCGCGCCGAATAAGAATCAGGCAATGCATTCCCCGGTCCTCAAGAATCTGCAGCAGGAGCTGACCCGCTACTACAGCCGGCTCATGGTTGGCGCCGTGTTCGTGCTGGTGCTGACGCTGATCCTGTTGATGCGGCTGGGCTACCTGCAATTATTCAAGCACGAGCATTACCAGAATCTTGCGGAAAACAACCGCATTACCCTGGTCCCCACCCTGCCCAACCGCGGCGTGATTTATGACCGCAACGGCAAGATACTGGCCGACAACTTTTCCGGCTACACCCTGGAAATCACCCTGGCGAAGGCGGGTGACCTGGATGCATTGCTGAAACAGCTGGGCGAACTGATCGAGATTACGCCCAAGCATCTGCGCCAGTTCAAGCGCCTGCGCGAGGAATCGCACGAGTTTGAAACAGTGCCGCTCAAGAGCAAGCTGACGGACGAAGAAGTGGCGATCCTGGCCGCCAACCGCTATCGCCTGCCTGGCGTCGATGTCAAGGCGCGCCTGTTCCGCAACTACCCGGCGGGCGAGAGCCTGTCCCATGTCATCGGCTACATTGGCCGCATCAATGACCGCGACCTCGACAATCTGCGCGAAAGCGGCAAGATCACCAACTACAAGGGCGGCACCCATATCGGCAAGGTCGGGCTCGAGCAGTATTACGAAGACATTCTTCACGGCAAGACCGGGTTCGAACAGATGGAGACCGACTCGGCGGGACGCGCGGTGCGGATTCTTTCGCAAACGCCCCCGGTGGCCGGTCAGGACCTGATACTCAACCTCGACATGGAGCTGCAGCGGGTCGCGGAGTATGTTTTTGGCGACTACCGTGGCGGCCTCGTGGCGATCGATCCGAACAATGGCGGTGTCCTGGCCATGGTGAGCAAGCCCGGCTTCGACCCCAACCTTTTTGTTGACGGCATCGATCCTGCGATCTGGAAGGAACTGAACGAATCGACCGACACCCCGATGGTCAATCGGCCGCTGCGCGGCATCTACCCGCCGGGTTCCACCATCAAGCCGTTCATGGCACTGGGGGCGCTGGAACTGGGGTTGCGCAAGCCCTCCGACACCATCTCCGATCCGGGCTACTACTCGCTGGCGGGCAGCAGCCACCGGTATCGCGACTGGAAGAAAGAGGGCCACGGCACCGTCGACCTGCACAAGTCCGTCGTACAGTCCTGCGACACTTATTATTACCGCCTTGCGGTGGACATGGGCGTCGACCGCATGCACGATTTCCTGTCCCGGCTTGGCTTTGGCCAGAAAAGCGGCGTCGATCTCCCGGGCGAGTCCTCCGGCCTGTTGCCATCGCGGGAATGGAAGGAAAAGCGCTTCAAGCAGCCCTGGATGTTGGGTGAAACCGTCATTGCCGGCATTGGCCAGGGATACCACCTGACGACGCCGATGCAGCTCGCGGCGGCAACGGCAGCGCTCGCCAACGGGGGAACCTTTTATCGCCCAAGGCTGGTCAAGGCCATACGCGACAGCCAAACGCGCCAGGAGCGCATCATTCCCCCCGAGGTGGCCTGGAAAGCCAATTTCAATCCCGATAACGTGGCGCGCGTGCACGCAGCCATGATGGATGTGCTGAAGCCGGGCGGCACGGCGGCTGCAGCCGGCATGGGCGCGCCCTATGCGATCGCCGGAAAGACTGGCACGGCGCAAGTGGTCGGTATCAAGCAGGGCGCAAAATATGACGAGAAGCGCGTGGCCGACCGCCATCGCGACCATGCCCTGTTCGTCGCATTCGCACCGGCGGATGCGCCCAGGATCGCAGTGGCGGTGCTGGTGGAAAACGGCGGGCATCGCGGCTCGACCGCGGCGCCGATGGCGCGCGCGGTATTCGATTATTATTTGCTTGGCAAGAAGCCCCAGGGCGTTCCGGTAATGGAGGGATATGAATCAGCCGGCGATTAAGCGCGTCATGGCCGAGGCCTTTCGGCATATGGATGGCATGCTGTTGGCATTGATGATTGTTCTGCTGGGCATTAGTGTCGCTGTCGTCTTCAGCGCTTCCGGTCAGAGCGGTCTGCGCCTGGCCGGCCATATCGGCAACATTGTCGTGGCCATGATCGTGCTGGTCATGGTGGCCAACATCCCGCCGCACATCCTGGCCAAGCTGGGGCCGCCGCTCTATTTTCTCGGCGTCCTGCTATTGGTCGCCGTGGCTCTGTTCGGGGAAATCCGCAACGGCTCGCGCCGCTGGCTGCCGCTCGGGTTTACCAGCATCCAGCCGTCTGAATTGATGAAGGTGGCGCTGCCGCTGATGCTGGCCTGGTACTTCCAGCAGCGCGAGGCTACCCTCAAGCTGAAGCATTTCGGCGTGGCCGCATTACTGATTGCGGTGCCTTTCCTGCTCATCCTGCGCCAGCCCGATCTGGGTACCGCAATGCTGATCGGCGCGTCGGGATTCTATGTGCTGTTTTTCGCTGGCCTGTCGTGGAAAATCATTGTGGGCCTGGGCATGGGCGGCGCGATGATGCTTCCAGTTGCGTGGAATTTCCTGCACGACTACCAGCGTCAGCGCGTCCTGACCCTGTTCGATCCCACGAGCGACCCGCTCGGCGCCGGCTACCACATCATCCAGTCCACCATTGCGATCGGATCGGGCGGGCCGTTCGGCAAGGGCTGGCTGTCCGGCACGCAGAACCAGCTCGATTTCGTGCCGGAGCGGACGACTGATTTCATCTTTGCGGTCATCGGCGAAGAGTTCGGCCTGCTGGGCGCGATGCTGCTGCTTCTGTTGTACTTTGCCATCGTCGCGCGCGGGCTCAAGATCGCCGAGCAAGCGCCGAGCATGTTCGCACGGCTGATGGCGGCTACCATCAGTCTGAACTTTTTCACCTATATTTTCGTCAACATGGGGATGGTTTCAGGAATACTGCCGGTGGTGGGCGTCCCGCTTCCGCTGATGAGCTATGGCGGCACCGCGATGGTGACCTTGATGATTGGCTTCGGCATGCTGATGAGCATGGCCACGCACAGAAAATTACTGAAGTCATGATGCGAAAAATATCGATTCTCCTCCTGGCTGCGCTGTGGCTGGCGGGATGCTCCTCACTGCCGCGCAGCAAGCCGTCGGGCGCGCTGTCGCGCGATGCACGTGCCGGCGGCTATTACCTGGACGACGGTCCCGGCGACAATCCGCCTCCCAACCTCAATGAGGTGCCGGATGCGGTGCCGCGCGACGAGCCTCTCCACAAGTTCGCCAACCGCCCCTATGAGGTGATGGGCGTTGTCTATACGCCAATGACCGCGCGCGAGACCTTCAGCCAAAGCGGCCCGGCTTCCTGGTATGGCAGGCGCTACCATGGGCAGAAGACGTCCTCCGGCGAGGTTTACGACATGTACGGCATGACCGCCGCGCATCCGACCTTGCCGATACCCAGCTATGCGAGGATTACGTCACTGGACACCGGGAAGAGCGTGGTCGTGCGCATCAACGATCGCGGCCCCTTCCTCAGCGAGCGCATCATTGACCTTTCCTACACGGCTGCCTACAAGCTGGGACTGCTGCAAAAAGGCAGCGGGCGGGTGAGCGTGGAAAGCATCGGCCCGGAAACCGCGCCCATGCCGCAAGTCCAGCTGGTACAGGCCCAGCCGCTGCAGGATCCCGCCACGCCCAGGCCCGGTTTTTACGTGCAACTGGGCGCCTTTGGCAGTCTGGACAATGCGCGGAAACTGCTTTCGCGCGCGCGCGAAGTCCTGTCGATACCCGCCGACCTGGTGCAGGTGGCGCAAGTGGACAGTCTGCACCGCGTCAACCTGGGACCTTTTGCCGACCGCGACGAGGCAGGCAGCTGGGTGGAGAAAAGCAATGCCGCGCTCGGCGTGGCAGCCATTACGATTGTGCGTTGAACATGAACAAGTTTTTTTGGTTGTTGCTGGTTTTTCTGTTTGCTTCTCCCGCCTGGGCGGCAGTGGGACTGCCTTCCGATCCGCCCAAGGTTGAGGCGCGTGCCTGGATGCTGCTGGATGCATCGAGCGGCCAGGTGCTGGCGAGCCGAAACGAGGACGTGAAGCTTGAGCCCGCCTCGCTGACCAAGCTGATGACAGCCTATGTCGTGTTCGATGCGATCCGGAACGGCAAACTCAGGAACGGACAGACCTTCACCGTTTCCGAGCGCGCCGCGGCCGCGCCGGGCGCGCGCATGTTCGCCAAGGTCGGGCAGGAAGTCAGCCTTGAGGATTTGCTGATGGCGCTTGTCGTGCAGTCGGCCAACGATGCCGCATTGACACTTGCTGAGGGCGTGGCCGGCAGCGAAGAGGCGTTCGTCGGCATGATGAATGCACAGGCCAGAAAGCTCGGCCTGACTTCGACCCGATTTGCAAACGCGACCGGCCATACCCAGCCCGAGCACTACAGCACTGCGCGCGATCTGACGCGGCTCGCCAACTGGCTGGTGTTTTCTTTCCCCGAGCAATACCGGCGCTATTACGGGCAGCGCGAATTTGCTTTCAACGGCGTGACCCAGCAAAACCGCAATCGGCTGCTGTGGGTGGATCCGCAGGTGGACGGGGTCAAGACCGGCCACACGCCGTCCGCCGGCTATTGCCTGATCGCCAGCGCCGAACGCAACAAGCGGCGCCTCATCGCGACCGTCATGGGCGCGCGCTCGGAGATCGACCGCGGCATGTATGCGCAGAAGCTGCTCAATTACGGCTTCCTGGAAACCGAGTCGATGCGCTATTACCGGGCCGGCCAGCCCGTCGCAACGATCCCGGTATACAAGGGCAGCTCGAGCGAGGTCGGTATCGGCTTCCTGAGAGATTTTTCGCTGACCACGCAGCGGGGCGTGTCCGGCCGCATCAGCGCGCAGATCATTACCCAGCAGCCCTACATCGCGCCGCTGAAGAAAGGGCAGGTCATGGGCACCCTGCGGCTGAGCCTCGAGGGCAATATCATCGGTAATTATCCGCTCGTCGCCCTCGACGATGTTGCCGTGGCGGGCTGGTTTGGCCGCTTCTGGGATGGCTTGCGCCTGCTTTGGGAATGAATCAGGGCATGGTTTATCTCAATGGCGAGTGGCTGCCGCTGGGCGAGGCCAGGGTTTCCGTGCTCGACCGCGGCTTCATGCTGGGCGACGGCGTCTACGAATTGATTCCGGTATACCGGCGCAGACCCTTCCGCCTCGACGAGCACCTTCGCCGGCTTCAGCACAGCCTTGACGGCATCCGTCTTGCCAATCCCCTGTCCGATACGCAGTGGCGCGAAGTGATCGCGCAGGCGGTGGCCGGCAATGAGGCGGACGACCAGTCGGTGTATTTGCAGGTCACCCGCGGCGCGGCTCCACGCGATCATGCGTTCCCGGCGAACACACCGGCAACCGTGCTGGTGATGAGCAATGCGCTTTCGCGCCCCGACCCTGCCCAGTTCGAGCGCGGCGTGTGCGCGGTGTCCACGGTCGACATCCGCTGGCACCACTGCGATCTCAAGACCATCAACCTGCTGCCCAACGTACTGGCCAAGCAGAAGGCCGTCGAGGCCGGCTGCGTTGAGTGCATCATGTTTCGCGACGGCGTGCTTTCGGAAGGCGCGGTGTCGAACATCTTTGTCGTGAAGGGCGGCGTGATCCTCGCTCCGATCAAGGATAGTCGCGTGCTGCCTGGCATCACCTACGATCTTGTTCTTGAACTGGCGCGGGCACACGGCCTGAAACATGAAGTACGCGACATCAGCGAGGCTGAAGTGCGCACCGCGGATGAACTGTGGCTGACGTCCTCCAGCCGCGAAGTGCAGGCCATCGTCGAGCTCGATGG
>DAIMZB010000051.1:6731-11011 GCA_036734185.1 Thiobacillaceae bacterium
GGCAGGCAGTCGGCAGCGGCGAGCCCGGGCCGTGCTATCGGCGCATGTATGCGCTTTATCAGGATTACAAGGCAACGCTGGCATGAGCGAGCCGGATTCGCTGCTCGAGTTTCCATGCGACTTTCCCATCAAGGTCATGGGCGCCGCACGTGATGATTTTGCGCAGGCCGTGGTCACCGTGGTGCGGGCGCACGCGCCGGATTTCGACGCGGCCAGCTTGGAAATGCGCGCCTCCGGCAAGGGCAATTACCTCGCCGTCACCTGCACGGTGCGCGCAACCTCGCGCGAGCAGCTGGACAATCTGTATCGTGATTTGTCCTCCCATCCCTACGTGAAAATCGTCTTGTAGTGAATATCGCGGTCAAACACCTGGGGCGGGTTGACTATGAGCCGACCTGGCGCGCAATGCAGGATTTCACCGCCGCGCGCGACGAGTCCAGCGCCGATGAATTGTGGGTGCTGGAGCACCCGCCCGTGTTTACGCTGGGACAGGCGGGCAAGCGCGAACACCTCCTGCAGTCGACCGACATTCCCGTCGTGCCCATCGACCGCGGCGGCCAAATTACCTATCACGGGCCGGGCCAGGTGGTCATTTATGTGCTGGTGGATTTGAAGCGGCGCGGCTATGGCGTGAAGGAACTGGTGAACCGCATGGAACAGGCCGTGATCGAGCTGCTTGCAGAGTTTGGGGTGACGGCCGAGCGCAAGCCAGGCGCGCCGGGCGTATATGTGAGCGGTGCAAAAATCGCCGCGCTGGGCCTGCGCATCAAACAGGGCCGCAGCTACCACGGCCTCGCGTTCAACGTGAACATGGACCTCGCGCCCTTCGCGCTGATCAATCCCTGCGGCTATCCTGGCATGGCAGTGACCCAGGCGCGCGACCTCGGCGTGGCCGGCAGCGTTGCGCAAATCGGCGAAAAACTGGCCGGCCTGCTCGCGAAAAGAATCGCGGCCTAAAGCCCGATCATTTCTGCGCCAGTGACCTTTTCGCGGACGCGGGTAAGGATGCTGTGCGCTGTGCCGCAGTCCGGGTCGTAGGCCACGGCCATCAGATGTTCGTTCCTCGCGGACATGCCTGCGCTGACCACGCAGGGCTGCCGCCGCACGAAATCTTCCAGTTCGCACTGCTCCTCGGGGGACAGCGCTTCGTGGATGTGCACCAAGAAATCGGAAATATGCGTTTGCATGCGGGCCTCCAGGCAATGAACAAGGCCGTTTGCGGCCATGCTGTTTTATAGCACCGGCATGGACGCGAACGCGGTAAAATAAGCGCCTGATTTCAAGCGGTATTTCACGTGGCCGACATCAAGCTGCACAAGGGCGAGGCCAAGACCTCGCGCATTCCCATCAAGGTGGTTCCCCAGCCACGGCTGAAAATGCCCGGCTGGATACGCGCCAAGTCGCCCAACAGCCCGGAAGTCCTGCGGCTGAAAGAAGTGCTGCGCGAGAAAAAGCTGCATACCGTGTGCGAGGAGGCATCCTGCCCCAACCTCGGCGAATGCTTTGGTCATGGCACCGCCACCTTCATGATCCTGGGCGATCTGTGCACGCGCCGCTGTCCATTTTGCGACGTGGGCCACGGCAAGCCGCTGCCGCCCGACACAGAAGAGCCGCGGCACCTGGCCGAAACCATTGCGGCAATGAAATTGAAGTATGTGGTCGTCACCAGCGTGGACCGCGATGATCTCAGGGACGGAGGCGCGCAGCATTTCGCCGACTGCATTCGTGCCGTGCGCGAACTGGCTCCCGCGACGAAGATCGAGATCCTGACCCCGGACTTCCGGGGCCGCCTCGATATCGCGCTCGATGAACTCGAAAAGAGTTTGCCGGACGTGATGAACCACAATCTCGAAACCGTGCCGCGCCTGTACAAGGCCGCGCGCCCTGGCGCCGACTACGCGCATTCGCTGAAGCTATTGAAGGATTTCAAGGCGCGCCATCCCGACATTCCCACCAAGTCCGGGCTCATGGTCGGACTGGGCGAGACCGACGAGGAAATCATCGAGGTCATGCGCGACCTGCGCGCGCACGACGTCGACATGCTGACCATCGGCCAGTACCTGCAGCCGTCGAGCGCGCACCTGCCGCTGCTGCGCTACGTGACACCCGAACAGTTCAAGGTTTTCGAGGAAGCCGCGCTCGCGATGGGCTTCAGGCAGGCGGCCTGCGGCCCGATGGTGCGCAGCAGTTATCACGCCGATTTGCAGGCGCGTGAGCTGGTCAAATAAATTGATGCAGGGGCGGTTTGCCCCGGGTCTTCTCGCTTTCGTTCTGGGCGGGGCGGCTGCGCTCTCCTTTGCGCCGGTGGGCTGGCTGCTGCTCATCTTTCTCGGGCTCGCCGGACTGCTGCATCTCATCGACAAGGTTGCGCCGCGTCGCGCGTTCCTGCTTGGCTGGCTGTTCGGGCTGGGCCTCTTTGGCGTGGGCGTTTCCTGGGTCTACATCAGCATGGCGGTGTACGGCGGCATGCCGTCCTGGCTGGCCGCGTTCGCGGTGTTCCTGTTTTGCGCCGTGCTCGGCCTGTTTCCGGCAACGGCGGCATGGGCGACGGTGCGCTATTCGCGCTCGGGCCGGTTTCGGCTGCTGCTGGTTTTTCCGCTGATGTGGACGGGCACGGAATGGGTGCGCGGCTGGCTCTTCACCGGTTTCCCCTGGCTGGCCGCCGGTTACGCCCAGGTGCCGGATGGGCCGCTGGCCGGCTATGCGCCGATCGTGGGTGTCTATGGCGTGTCCTGGCTGACGGCGTTGTGCGCCGGTGCGCTGGTTTGGTTTGTTCGCAATGCCTGGCTGCCGGGCAAGTGGCTCGCACCGTTTGTCGTGCTGCTGGCCGTGCTGGGTGTGGGCGAGGGGCTCAGGCCGGTGGAGTGGACACAGCCAGCCGGCAAGCCGATCTCGGTTGCACTGGTGCAGGGCAACGTGCCGCAGGAAATGAAATGGCGGCCGGAGCAGGTCGCCCGCACGCTTGTGGATTATGCGGCGCATGTCCGTGCGTCTCGCGCAGCGCTGGTCGTGCTGCCGGAAACCGCATTTCCGATGTTCTACGAACACCTGCCTTCTGCCTATCTTGCGGAGTTGCGCGACCTTGCCAGGGCGAACAATGCCGACATCCTCGCCGGCGTTCCCACCGGCGACCTGGCGGACGATTACTACAACAGCGTGGTCAGCATCGGCGAAGCGCCGGCGCAGTTCTATCACAAGCAGCATCTGGTGGCTTTCGGCGAGTTCGTGCCGCCGGGCTTTGGCTGGATCGTCAAGGTGCTGCATATTCCGCTGTCCGACTTCGCGCGCGGCGGCAAGGAACAGCCGCCGCTGAACGTGGCGGGGCAGAAGGTGGCGGTGAACATCTGCTACGAGGACGTCTTCGGCGAGGAAATCGTGCGCGCGTTGCCGGAGGCCACGCTGCTGGTGAATGTCACCAACGACGCCTGGTTCGGCAAATCCTTCGCCGGCTGGCAGCACGCGCAGATGTCGCAGATGCGCGCGCTGGAAACGGGGCGCACCATGCTGCGCGCGACCAACACCGGCGTGACCGCCATCATTGACCACAAGGGCCGGGTGGTGTCGGCGCTGCCAGAGTTCACCACCGCGACGCTCACGGGCGAGGTGCAGGGTTTCGAGGGCATGACGCCTTATGCGCGCTGGGGCAACGCGTCCGTGGTGGTGCTTTTGTTGAGCCTTCTGGCCTGGGTCGGGCTGAGGCAGCGCACTGCCTGAGCCGCCTTACTGCTTGCCGGTGCTGCCGAATCCGCCCTCGCCGCGGTGGCTCTGCTCGAAGTTTTCCACCACCTGCATGTCTACCTGAATCACCGGCACCACCACCAGTTGCGCCAGGCGTTCCATCGGCTGCAGCACGAAAGCGGTCTGACCGCGGTTCCAGCACGACACCATGAGCTCGCCCTGGTAGTCCGAATCGATCAGCCCCACCAGGTTGCCGAGCACGATGCCGTGCTTGTGGCCCAGCCCCGAGCGCGGCAGGATCAGCGCGGCATAGCCGGGATCGCCCAAGTGGATGGCCATGCCGGTCGGAATCAGGTGGGTTTCGCCCGGATTAACCGTGATGGCTGTATCGAGGCAGGCGCGCAGGTCGAGGCCGGCAGAGCCTGGGGTGGCGTAATGCGGCAGCTGGTCGCGAATTTTTTCGTTGAGGATTTTGACTTCCAGTTTCATGGTCGTGTGGGTCAGGTCAGAAGATCGGCGAGATGGGCAATGAGGCGGCGCGCCTGGGTGAGTTTGTCGGCGGCGGGCAGCTTGACCATCGGCTTGTCAATCGTCTTGTCAAC
>DAIMZB010000052.1:0-10114 GCA_036734185.1 Thiobacillaceae bacterium
GTGGCAAGCGCAGTCACGATCGAAGCCTGGAAATTGGGACGTGGCAGTTCGACGCCGCGCTCCTTCAGGTCATTGCCCGCGCAGAATGTCGGCCCGTTGGCGCGCAGGATAACGGCACCGATAGCCTCACCGGCTGCACCGATCGCATTTATGTGCGCTTCCAGTTCAACCCACAGCGCTATGTTGAGTGCATTGCGTTTGTCAGGGCGGTTCAAAGACAGGATGGCGATGCCATCACGGTCCTCGCGGGTTACCAAGTCGGTCATAAGCTTCCTTCCGCTGCGACGACGGTTTGCCCCGCCAGATTGAGTGCGGCCAAAACGAGCGCATCGCCTTCGCGCCGCGCCTGCTGTTTTCCATGCAGCGCGGCGACACCCCGCTGCGGGCGTTGCTGACGTCTACGCGCCTGTTCATGGCGGGCGGGCTCCTGATGTTCCCCGGCCTGATCTCGGACATCATGGCCGTTGCCTTGCTGCTTTACCCGGGCACCTGGAGACGGCCGCCCATGACATCTCAAGACTCGGCGCGATCTGCCGCCAACGACGACATCATCGAGGGGGAGTTCAGCCGCGAGCAGGAATCTCCCGCAGACAGGTTGCCACGTCAGGATACTTGAGCTGCGCGCGCAGTTCCGTTTTCAGCCGGGTGTTGTCGAGGATGCGCGATTCGTTGAGGAAAGACAGCAGCGCCGGCGACAGCACTTGTTGCGCTTCCGAGCGCGAGATGCGCGGGGAGCGCGGCAGGCCGAAATGGTCCGCCACCATGTCGAAGTAGTCGCCCATCTTTTTCACGCTGTCGTCGACGGCGTGGTAGACCCGGTTGTTTTTGCCGCGAAACAGCGCGAGCCAGGCCAGCTTCGCGAGATCGTCGGCATGGATGTGGTTGGTGTAACTGTCTTCTGCGCTCCTGACCGCGGGGGTCTGCTTGCGGATGCGTTCCAGCGGCAAGCGGTCTGCCGCGTAAATGCCGGGTGCGCGCAGGATGGTGAGCTTGATGCCGTTGCGTGCGGCGAAGCGGCGCAGCTGGCGTTCCGCATCCACCCGCCGCTTGGCGCGGGCGTTCTTTGCGGCAGTCGCTCGGTGCTCAAAAACCCTCTCGCCTTCACAGTTTCCATACACGCCGCTGGTGCTGATATAGACCAGCCTGCGTGGTAGACTGCCTCGCCTTGCCAGCGCGGCAATGAGGTGGCGGGTGCGCGGGTCGCCCGTGCTGTCGGACGGCGGCGGCGCCAGGTGCAGCACCCACGGTGAGAGCCCGCTGATGCGCGCCAGGCTGTCGCGCAAATCGAGGTCCGCGGATATCGGGGTTGCCCCGGCCTGTTTTGCCATCGCGGCCGATTCGGGGGAGCGGGCGATGCCCAGGACGCGCATCTCCGGATGCGCCGCCGCCAGCCGGCGGCCGATGTCGCCCATGCCGGCGATCAATAATGAGTGCTTTTTCATTTGAACGATTTTAAGTCATGTCTTACCAGGTAACGATCCAGCCCAGCGGACACCAGTTCATAGTCAACGATGACGAGACCATTCTTGCCGCCGCCCTGCGCGAAGGCTTCACCCTGCCTTATGGCTGCCGCAACGGCGCCTGCGGCTCCTGCAAGGGCAAGGTGATCGAGGGTGAGGTCGATTATGGCAAGTATCAGGAAAACACCCTGAAACCCCATGAAATTGCCGAGGGCAAGGTGCTGTTCTGCGTGGCCAAGCCCTTATCCGACCTGGTGATCGAGGCCAGGGAGATCCGCGCGGCCGGAGAAGTGCCGGTGAAGATGTTGCCGTGCCGGGTCCAGAAACTGGAAAAGCTGGCAAGCGATGTGATGCTGATGCAGCTGAAGCTGCCGGCCGCCGAGCGTTTGCAGTTTCTGGCCGGTCAGTACATCGACTTCCTGCTCAAGGATGGCAGGCGGCGCAGCTACTCCATTGCCAATCCGCCCTACGACGACGAATTCATCGAGCTGCATTTGCGCCATGTGCCCGGCGGCCGCTTCACCGATCACGTATTTTCCGCAATGAAGGAAAAGGACATCCTGCGCTTCGAAGGGCCGCACGGCAGCTTCTTCGTCCGCGAGGATTCCGACAAGCCCATGGTCTTCATTGCTGGCGGCACCGGCTTTGCGCCCATCAAGGGCATGCTCGAGCACATGTTTGCGGAAGAAAGCGACCGCCAGATGATCCTGTACTGGGGTGCGCGCGCGAAAAAGGATTTGTACCTGGCCGATCTGCCGGTGAAATGGCAGCAGGAGCACAAGAATTTCAGCTTTATCCCGGTATTGTCCGATCCCCTGCCCGAAGACCATTGGCAGGGCCGCACCGGTTACGTACACCAGGCCGTGCTGGACGATTTCAATGACCTGTCGGGGTTCGAGGTGTACGCCTGTGGCGCGCCGGCGATGGTGGATGCTGCTCGCGAAGGCCTTACCCAGGCGCGCGGCCTGGCTGAATCGGCGTTCTTCGCCGATTCTTTCACCTACCGGGCGGATTGAACCCTGCTGATTGCGTGCGCCGCGCGCCCTAGTCGGCGAGGCGGCACAGTTCCAGCGCCTTGCGCATGTGCGCGCAGGCTTCGCTGGGTTGGCCCGATTGTTCCTTGAAGGCCGCCAGGGCGAGATGGCCGTCAATATTGGGTGCCACGGCAATGCTCGCCTCGGCGTAGCTTTGCGCCTTGCCCCAGAGCTGTTCGTGCGCGCACAAATCCGCCAGTGACATCAGCAGCGCGCCATCGCGCGGGTGTGAGACCAGCCACTTTTCCGCCTGCTCAATCTGGCTGAGCGGCTTACTGCCGATGAAGCGCCCGTAGTGGGCGGCCAGCGTTTCATCCCACCCTTTGTTCAAGGCGTCTTCGAGTATTGAAACGGCAGTGTCCGCATCACCGGACGCGGCAAAGGCGCTGGCGGCGTCCAGCGCAACGCCCGGGTGGGTTTTTTCGCTGCCCGGAAGTTTTTTCCAGTATTCGGCCAGGCCTCTCAGGTCGCTGATCCGCCGCTTGATGTTGCCAAGATGGGCGGCGCGCCGGGTGAGCAGCAGCGTGGTTTTGTCCACTCCGTTGGCCTTGTCCAGCTGATCGCAGAGCTTCAGCACCTCATCCCATTGTCCAAGCTGCTGCCGGGCCTTGAGCTCCAGGCGCTGCAGGGCGGTGTGTGTCGGGGCGAGGATTTTGCCGGCTTCGATGGCCGAGAGCGCGCCGGGGAGGTTGCGGTCTTCCAGTTTCGCTTCGGCCTCTGCGTAAAGCGCGGCCAGCGGTTTTTCGTGGTCCTTTGCCTCGGTCAGATAGGTGTCGCGTCGGGTGTGGGCGCGGCTTTCATGCGCGGCGCGCGCCGCAAGGACGCGGGCCAGCATTTCCCGGCGCGGTTCGGCCGAAAATTTGGCGGCGATTTTTTCTGTCTCCTGGAACCGACCCTCGAGATAGGCGGTAAGCACCTCGGTGAAGCTGGCATTCTGCCGTTCGGCCTCCTTGCGCGCCTTCAATTCGCGCACCGTTCTTGGCAGGTTCAGCGTCGCCACGGCAAGCCGCACCAGAATATAGGCGCCGCCCATCAATAGCGCCAGCAGCAGCACGAAGCTGACGAAAGACAGTTCCGCACGCCAGGGCGGATAAACCAGCACGACATAGCCCGGGTCGTAACGGCCCGCCAGGGCCAGGGCAACCGCGAGGACCGCAACGACAATCAGGCTGATCAGCCAGCGCAAGGGGGTGCCCATTATTGTTTGGCCTGATGGTAAGACTCGATGGCGGCCAGGCTTTCCGTGAGTTCAGGCAGCTTGGGCGCGGTGCTCAGCGCGGCAAGCTTGCGCAGGTCGGCCTGGGCGGCGGCCACGGCGGCATCATGGGTGTTGAAGTAACGCGCCACCAGCCTGCCGGCGGCGTACAGGTCGGCCTGATAGCCGGCGGTATCGCGTGACAGCAGCGCAAGGCGCGCGGTCAGCAGGCGCAGTTGCAGGTTCTGGCGCAGGAAATATTCCTGCTCGGGCATCAACAGGGCAGGCTCACCCTGGTCGAGCCGGCGAATCTGCACCAGGTTCTTGAATTCATCGAGCAAATCCCGCGTCAGGCTGGCTTCCGATTTTTCCACCTTGGCCGGCTTCCGGGTATGTGCGCTGGCCAGCGGCCATTGGTCGACACTCTCGGCCATGGCGCTGAGTTTCAGGCTGATCCCGGTCTGGTCGACAAACGGGGTGGCGTGCAGGCGCGCCAGGTCGTTGCCGATGGCCTGCCGCAGGCGGGTGAACTGTGGCTTGCCCAAGCGCAGCAGCCGCTGGTCCGCGGTTTCCAGCGCGATGATCGCGGCCTTCACGTTGCCGGCAAGCTGAAGCTGCTGGCTGGCGGTCAGCACGATCTGCTCGATGTCGGACAGGGTCCATTGATCGCGGTCGCGCGCAAGTTCCTTGTACAGGGTTTCCAGCGCCAGTTGCTGCTCTCTGGAGCTGGAAAGCTGGCCTTCGACCTGCGTGATGCGCGCAAGGCTCTGCCGGGTAAGTTCGTCTGCGTTGCGCGCCAGGATCCGGCTTTCCTTGATGGTGGCATCGAACTCGGTGAGCTTGCGCGCGATGTCGGTTTTCACGCCGCGCGACTGGTCGCGGTTGTTGAGCCAGGAAGCCCCGGCCAGCACGATGGCAACAATTGCCAGGCCGGTTGCCCAGTTAATGGAGAGCGAACGCCGGGACGGGGGGGGGTATGGAGTCGGTTCAGTCATGATTGAAAGAATTTAACCATAGCCTGCATGGTGCCGGTATCCCCGCCTGCTGTCACATGTATCGAACGCATGCCCAGCTGGCGGGCAGCAGCAGCGATGCGCTCGTGCGGTACGAAGACCGGGACCGGCTCGAACAGGCGCCAGGCTTCTCCGAGCATGTCGTGCAGATTGGCGAGGCCTTCGCGGCTGGTGACAACCATCGCGGAGAAAGCCTCGCGGTCATGCGCCTGCAACAGCGGCGCAATATCTGCATGGGGGCGGACGCGCTTGTAGCATTCCGCGTATTCCACCGAGGCGCCGCGCTCGGCCAGGGTTTGCGCCATGAGCTCGCGTCCGCCTTCGCCGCGGAAGATCACGACGCGCTTGCCGGAGACTTGTTGCAGCGCGGGCAAGGCCAGCAGGGCCTCGCTGTCGGATTGGCCGGCTGGTGCGATGACCTGCTTTATTCCGCTTACCTTCAGCGCCCATGCGCTGCCTTGGCCCACTGCCGCCACGGCCAGGTTTCTGGGCCAGCCAGCCGCCATGTCGAGGTATTCGAAGGCACGTGCAACGGCCGTGGGGCTGACGAAAATCGCGAGGTCGAATTCTTCCAGCTTGCCCAGAACCGCATCCAGTCGATCCGGGTCCGAGGGGTCCGTGATTTCGATGGCCGGGAATAGGTAGGGGGTGCCGCCGGCGTCGCGGATGAGGCGGCTCAGGCCGGCTGATTGCTCCGGGGGGCGGGTGACCAGAATGGTCTTGCCGGCAAGCGCCGCGTTGTCCATCAGTGAGCGAGTGCGGAAAGAATGGCGTCCGCGCCCTGCGCGCGCAGGGCCTCGGCAAGTTGGCGGCCGAGCGCTTCCGGGTCGTTTGCACTGCCGCTGACTTCGGCCTGCAGGAAATTTTTGCCGTCCGGGCTTGCGACAAAGCCGCGCAGGCGCACGACGCCTTCGCGCATGACGGCATAAGCGCCGAGCGGAACCTGGCAGCTGCCGCCAAGCTGGCGGCTGACTTCCCGTTCAGCGCGCACGCACGCGGCGGTTTCGGGGTGGTGCAGGGGCGCGAGCAGCGTTTCCAGGTCGTTGCGGTCGGCGCGGATTTCGATGCCCAGCGCGCCTTGTCCGGCTGCAGGCAGGCTTTGCTCGGGTTCCAGTACGGCGGCAATTCGCGCCTCGAAACCCAGGCGCTTGAGGCCGGCAGCGGCCAGGATGATGGCGGCGTACTGGCCTTCTTCAAGCTTGCGCAAGCGTGTGTTGACGTTGCCGCGCAGCGGCTGGATGTCGAGATGCGGATAGCGTGCGCGCAATTGCGATTCGCGGCGCAGGCTGGAGGTACCGACCACCGCGCCGGGAGGCAGTTCGGAGAGATGGCGGTAATTGTTGGAAACAAAGGCGTCGCGCGGGTCCTCGCGCGTGCCAATGGCGGCTAGCGCGAAGCCTTCCGGCAGGACCATGGGCACGTCCTTGAGCGAGTGTACGGCCAGATCGGCCCTGCCATCCTGCAGCGCCTGCTCGAGCTCCTTGACGAACAGGCCCTTGCCCCCAATCTTGTTCAGCGTAACGTCAAGAATCCGATCCCCTTGCGTGGTCATGCCGAGCAATTCCACCTCGAGGCCAGGATGCAAACCCTTCAGGCGGTCGCGGATGTAGTGAGCCTGCCAGAGTGCAAGCGCGCTTTCGCGGGTGGCAATGATGAGGGGACGGTCAGGGAGCATGGGTTTGGTAGTAAATTACACTGCCGTGGGCCGGGGATTTGCCGCACATTAGACAGCGCGGGCTGTGACAGTGAGGAATGGTCAATGAGAGCAAGGCAATTGATTGCGTGGATTCTAGCATGGGCGCTGGTGCTGCCCGTGCTGGCGGCGAGCCACGAAGACGTGCCCATGGCCGACAATTTGAAGGTCGAAGGTGCGGCGGCCGAGGGCCGTCATGTGCCGATCATGCTGCTATTCGCCAGCCCGTTCTGCATTTATTGTGATCGGGTGAAGGCGGAATACCTTGGCCCCATGGTGGCCGACCCGGCCTATCGCGACAAGGTCATCATTCGCCAGATTGAAGCGGGAGGCGACCTCGCCCTGATCGGGTTCGACGGAAAGAAAACCACTCACGGCGCCTACGCCGCCAGCCAGAAAATCGTCATGGTGCCGACCATCAAGGTGGTCGACGGGCAGGGCAGGGAGCTGGCCAAGCCCATCGTGGGCTTCCTCGCACCGGACTTCTACTTTGGCTATATCCTCGACGCCATGCAGCAGGGGCTGGAAAAAATGCAGGCCGGGAAGAAGTAGCGCAGTTCTTGTTTGACCGCCGGCTCAGCGAAGCTGTTCTCGGATGAGCGAGTATTGGCGCCGGCTGACCGGCAGCGCTACCTCGAGCCCGTGCAGACGCACATAATGGCCTTCCTCAACGCCGTGGGTCTTGCCGATCTGGTCGATCTGGTCGCGTGCGACCAGGCAGTTGCGGTGGATGCGCAGAAACTGGCTGCCGAATTCACCCTCCAGCCGGACCAGCGATTCTTCCAGCAGAAACTCGTGTTCCCTTGTTCGCACCGTGACGTATTTCAGTTCGGCCTTGAAATAGAGGATTTCGTTCACCGGCACCAGTTTGAGGCGGCCCTTTTCGGATAGCGACAGGTAGGTGCGCGGTTTCGGGTGAGCCTCGCGCAACGCTTCGAGCATGGACATGTTGAGCTGCCGGGCCTTGCCTAGCGCCGCAGCCAGGCGCTCGGCCCGCACCGGCTTCATCAGGTAGTCCACGGCGTTAACCTCAAAGGCCTGGCAGGCATAACTGTCGTAGGCGGTGGTGAAGATAACGGCAGGCGTGTGCGCAAGTTTCTGCATATGCTGGGCTATTTCGATGCCATCCATGCCGGGCATGCGGATGTCCAGCAGCACGGCATCGGGCTGCTCGCGTTGCACATGTTCCAGGGCGTCCATGCCGTTGTCGGCCTCGCCCACGACCTGCAGGGGCAGCGCCAGGCTACAGTCGTCCAGCACCTCGCGCAGGCGGCGGCGCGCGGGGGCCTCGTCATCGACGATCAATAAGCGCAGGAGAGGGCTGGGGCTGAGGGGCACGGGTATAGGGCAGGCTGATATGAACTTGATAAACGGCCCCCATGAGGCCGGACTTGAGCGTGGCGTCCAGGTCGAAGTGCAGCGCCAGCCGTTCGCGGATGTTGGTAAGCGCCAGCTTGTTGCCGGCGTGGCGTGAGCCGTTTTCGGGGTAGGGGTTGCGAATGACGATGTGCACCGTATCGCCGCTGCGATAAATGTTGAGGCTGATTTCCCCCGGCTCGCGGTTTGGCTCGATGCCGTGGTAAATCGCGTTTTCCACCAGCGGCTGGATGACCAGCGGCGGGATCAGCGCTTCCGTGGGCATTTTGTCGATGTGCCAGGCCACATTCAGGCGTCCGCCGAGGCGCAGTTGCTCAAGCCCCAGATAGGCGCGGGTCAGCTCGACCTCATTTCGCAGCGGAGTCAGGTCCCGGTTCTCGCGCATGAGCGCGCGAAAGAGCTCGGACAAGTCTTCCAGGGCCTTTTCCGCACGGGGCGGGTCCGAGCGCACCAGCGACAGCACGGCATTCAGGCTGTTGAACAGGAAATGCGGGCGGATGCGAGCCTGTAGCGCCTGCAACCGGGCCTCGGTGACGGCTGGCGAAAGCGCTTTGCTGCGCAGGTGGAAGTAGAGCAGTAGCGGCACGGCCAGCGCAGCGCTGAAGGCGCTGGTCTGTATGGGCGAAAGCGTCGTCGATTCGGGCAAAAGCCGTTGAAGCAGGGCAGCGGCCAGGCTGGGCACCAGAATGGCGACCAGCAGCAGGCTGGCCATGCCGAACGGGTAGGCCGGTTTCCTGATCAGCCGGCCGGCAAGGCAAAGGAACAGCAGGGTCAGCAGCAGTGCCGGCTGGATCAGCGCCGAACGCTCCGCGAACAGGGCAAGCCCGGCGGGGGCGTCGGAACTGGCGGCCAGCGCGGCGAACAGGGCTCCCGCCTCGACTGCCAGGATCGTGCGCAGGCTGGTGCCGAGATGGCAGAAATTCGGCAAAACGCCCGGCGGATTGTTATGATTTTTACTTTGCTTCACTAAAAACCTTCATGGACAAGAATTCCGGGGCCTGGTCGGGCCGTTTTTCCGAACCGGTCGACGAACTGGTCAAGCGCTACACGGCTTCGATACCTTTTGATTATCGGCTGGGGGAGTTCGATATAAAGGGGTCGCTTGCTCATGCCCGCATGCTGAGGCACGTTGGCGTGCTCTCGGCGGAGGACCTCGCCGCCATCGAGCGTGGCATGACCGAGATCCTGGAAGAAATCCGTGCGGGGCGCTTCCAGTGGGCGCTTGACCAGGAGGACGTGCACCTCAACATCGAAAAGGCGCTCACTGCCAGGATTGGCGATGCCGGCAAGCGCCTGCATACCGGGCGTTCACGCAACGACCAGGTAGCGACCGACGTGCGCCTCTATTTGCGTGACGCCATCGACCGCATCCAGGCGCGGGTCCGCGCGTGCCAGTTTTCCCTGCTGGACCTGGCCGAGGAACATGCCGCCACGGTCATGCCCGGCTTCACCCATTTGCAGGTGGCGCAACCGGTCACGTTTGGCCACCACATGCTGGCTTACTTCGAAATGCTGTCGCGTGATCACGCGCGCCTTGTTGATGTGCGCAAACGCCTCAACCGTCTGCCGCTGGGGGCTGCGGCACTGGCTGGCACCAGCTATCCCATCGACCGGGCGTTCGTTGCGCGCGAACTCGGCTTCGACGGCGTATGCGAGAACTCCCTGGACGCCGTGTCTGACCGTGACTTTGCCATTGAATTCAGTGCTGCCGCCTCGCTTGTCATGGTGCATCTGTCGCGCCTGTCCGAGGAGCTGATCCTGTGGATGAGTCCGCGTTTCGGCTTCATCGACCTCGCCGACCGCTTCTGCACTGGCTCTTCCATCATGCCGCAAAAGAAGAATCCGGACGTGCCGGAACTGGTGCGGGGCAAGACTGGCCGCATCTTCGGCCATCTGATGGGCCTGCTGACGCTGATGAAGGGCCAGCCGCTGGCCTACAACAAGGACAATCAGGAGGATAAGGAGCCGCTGTTCGACACCGTCGACACCGTGGTGGACACCCTGACCATTTACGCCGACATGCTCAAGGGCGTCCGGGTAAAGCCCGAGGCCATGCGTCGTGCGGCGGCCGAAGGCTTCTCGACCGCAACTGACCTGGCCGATTATCTGGTGAAGAAGGGCCTGCCTTTCCGTGATGCCCACGAAGTCGTGGCGCGCGCGGTTCGCGCCGCCGAAGGCAAGGGGTGTGACCTTGCCGGCTTATCCTTGCCCGAATTGCAGGCATTCAGTCCGCTCGTGGGCGAGGACGTCTTTGCCGTGCTGACGCTGGAAGGCTCCCTGGCTGCGCGCGACCACATTGGCGGCACCGCGCCGGGGCAGGTCAAGGCAGCGGTTGCCAACGG